>CAZIHR010000018.1:0-75352 GCA_964538885.1 uncultured Nitrosopumilaceae archaeon | reverse complement strand
CTTTCCAATGTCAATTCCAATGATTTCTTTCTTTCACCTCCTTGCGGATGTATGGTGAAACGAAAGCTGCATACACCTATCATAAAATAAAGCCAACTTAGACAGCAGCTCGGACTGCCCCATTCAATCACAAGGGCGCGGAGCCCATTCATGTATAGGGGTCGTTTCATCACAATAACTACGGCGGGGTGGTTATCATGTCTTCAATCATGCCAACTATAATCTTTGGCACATATACAACAAGATGCAAACTATATAGAATATGAGAAATAGGATCAGCTCAGACAAATAATAACTGCAACAAGAGTCAGTGTGGATATTCACATGCTAAGACATGGTAAGGCAGAAGAACGTTCACTTGCAGTAAAGAGCGATGCTAAGCGTAAGCTGACCGAAGAAGGGAAAAAGGAGTTGTGCTGTATAGCCAAATCAATCAAAAATATGAACATAAAGTTTGACTTTATCGCGTCAAGTCCATTGTTGAGGGCAAGACAGACTGCCGAGATAGTGCACTCTCATGTAAAAAGCAAAAAGCGTACTATTTCATACTGGAATGAACTAAGGCCAGAGTCAGACATTATGTTGGTAATGAGAAGACTTACTTTGCTAAATCCCGTTGCTTCAGTTTTGCTCGTGGGCCACGAACCACTACTGAGCAGCTTGATCAGTATAATGATCTCTCCCAACAATCACAACGTAGCAATATCCATCAAAAAAGGTGGACTTGCACACATACAAGGTTTTGTAAAAAATTCTACAGTCTCAGGTACACTACGCAGCATCATGACACCAAAACAGCTCAGGAGACTGCAATAGTAAATGTTAAGATTATAGTTATTGTATTTGTATTGGTAACTTGTATGTGTCAATTACCATCAACGATTAACCACACATAACTAAATGATTTAAAGTCAGATGACTATCACTAATCAAACAATGTTTTAATTTCCCACAAATTACACACGAATGTTGACTCATCTAAATAGATTCAAGATTCCAAATGTAATAGACAGCAATACAAAAGCCTCCATAATCGATCTCGGATCAAATTCTATGAAGATGATAAACTATAATGTGGACTCTCACGACTCGTACAAGCCATACCATCGTGAATCGATAAGAGTAAAGCTGACAGAATGTATGTCTGATGGCACCATACCAGATAGTCATATAACAAACACCATAGAATCACTCAAGCTTTTCAGAAATATAATTGACTTTGAGCAGATAGAATACGTGATTGCGGTTGCTACAAGTGCAATGCGTGATGCTACAAATCAGGAGCAGATAATACAATACATAAAACACGAAACGGGCTTTGACTTTAAGATACTATCGGAGCATGAAGAGGCAATTTACTCATATGCAGGGGCCATCCGTTCCCTGAAGATACCCACAACAGTATTTTTCGATATAGGGGGAGGTAGTCTCGAAATGGTATCAGCAAACAACTTTGAGATCAAGAAGGTTATGTCAATGCCATTAGGCGCACTACGCCTGACACAGCAGTTTGGTGGAAGAACAAAATCAGAAAAAGACATCTCAATGATGCAGTCTCACATAAATGAGAGCCTGCCTACAAGAGAGGCTCTGGGAATTTCTGATGGTATTGATCATGTGCTAGTAGGTGTTGGAGGCACGTTACGAAAGATAGCAAAGTACCACCAACAGATGATACACTATCCACTCTCAAAGGTACACAACTATTCCATGTCATACGAATCACTAAAATCAATCTCAGATGAATTGCTGTCAGGTACATCCAAAGACATATCGAGGATTGAATCGATTGTAGGAGGCAACACTCACATTATTCAGGTGGGGGCATTGATAATTTCAGAGATTGTAAGAAAGTTGGGATTTACGTCGCTCGTAATCAGTGCACAAGGTCTGCGCGAGGGCACATTGTCCCTTTCACTCCAATTCCCAGATGACTTTGCCACCCACACTATAGATGTGGATCATGTACGTGATCTGATTCACATGTCATGCCAGTCTAGTATCGTTTCAGAGTATGTCGAGGATCTGGTACAACTGCTTTTTACAATGAACCTGTTAACTAATAAAGAGAGAATTTTACTGGCAGAAGCAATACTACAGATTAACAGGCTCTCCGCGTTTAGAGATGTAAACAATATACTATACACGATGCTAGATGAAGATAGTGAGCTGTCACACAGGGAACAGTTGATTGTCGCACTGTCACTGATCTATTCACAAAAGAAGAAAAAAGCAGAGATGTTGATGGACAAATTCAAAGATATTCTAAATGGAGACGACAAGAAAATTATCAAAAAGATAGCAGTAGTTGTATCACTATGCGACATCTTTCACAAAACAAGAACACATGTAAAACCAAGAACCGATACTACATCTACACTTGTCCTAGACATATATCCGTCGACGAATAAATTTCCCAAAGTTCTCATGCTACAAGTATGCTCAAAAATGGCAAACGTGTTGGGCATTCCCATCAAACCAGAAATATACTACAAATAGAATAAAGATCAGGCATGCCGGAATGTAGCTAATATGTAATAATGCTCCCACAGGTACCACAATTGAAGAAAAGATACAGTTTATCGGCTCTGACAATGTTTTTTCACGCACAAGTAAAATGCAAAGTTTATAGCGAATCCATGAACAATATATACACTTGAATTATTCAAGACGTTCTCTGAAAAAATATGGTGTGCCAGGAAAACTAGTTGTTGTAGAAGGAATCGACGGTTCGGGCAAGTCTACACAGTTACGCCTGCTGGAAAAATGGCTTCAGTACAATGGCTTGGAAGTATTCCGCACAGAATGGAACTCATCAGATATGGTAAAGTCAATAACATCCAAAGGAAAGAAAAAGACCAACCTCACCCCTATCACATTTAGTCTGTTACATGCAACCGACTTTGCAGACAGATTCGAGCGGAACATACTGCCATTGCTACGTGCAGGATACTTTGTGTTAGCAGATAGGTACATCTACACTGCATATGCAAGAGATGTTACGAGAGGATGTAATCAGTCATGGGTAAAAAAAATGTATAATTTTGCGTTAAAACCAGACCTAGCGTTTTATTTCAGAGTACCAATAGACATTTCAATGGATCGCATTCTAGCTGGCAGGCCGAAGCTAAAATATTACGAGGCTGGAATGGACATGAATCTGAGTAAGGATGTATACGAGAGTTACAGAATATTCCAAAGTAGAATCATTGAACAATACGAATCCATGGCAAGACGTGAACGCTTTACAATTATAGATGCCACACTAGATATCAAAGAGCAACAAAAGATCATGAGAGATAGTGTCATGCGACTGTTCCCAACAAGAGTCAAAAAGTCGATACTAGAGGTACCATAATGAGATCCAACCTTGCACACACCAAAAAGAGGCGCAAACCAGTCTGGTATGGAAACGATAGATCTGGTGGCATAACATACTTGCAGGATCTTGAGATCAGTGGAAGATTGATTGTGATAGAGGGGCCGGACGCGTCTGGTCGCAGTACACAAATTGAGATGCTCACATCCAAGTTGGAAGCAGACGGGTTTGCTGTACTCAACACAGGCCTCAAACGTTCGGAGCTCATAGGTGAGGGAATACTGGAAGCAAAGAGGAACATCTCACTAGGGAAGAGAACAAGTGCCATGTTTTATGCGGCAGACTTTGCCGATCAGATGGAGCACAAAATAATTCCTGCACTACAAGCAGGCTATATGGTACTGGCAGACAGATACATCTACACACTGATGGCAAGGAATACAGTACGTGGAATCAAAAGACAGTGGTCCTCCAACTTGTACAGCTTTGCACTGGTACCAGACCTGATATTCTACTTAGATGTAGATCCATTCAAGCTGGTTCACAGAGTATTTGCAAAAAGACAGTCTCTTGACTATCACGAGTCAGGCGCAGATATGGGACTATCCGAAGATATGTTTGAGTCATTTATAATTTATCAACGAAAGCTTGCAAGAGAATTTGAATATTTGAAACAGAAATATGACCTCACATCAGTAGATGGAAACAGAACACAAGAACAGGTAAACGTCACACTACAAAAACAGATTGGTAGATTTCTGGCAAAGGCAGAATGACTACACAAGAATCATTTTTTGATTTATTTCTAGTCAGACTAGACAAGGCATACAAGACGCTAGATACATATCTCATGGAACCAACAGAAGAGACAATTCATGATGTGAGAGTCACCAGTAGGAGGCTGGAGGCCGCATACTCGGTGCTTCCCAAATCCAGTAGGACAAAGAGATTAAGCAGATTAATTTTAGCATACGGAAAGCTTTTCTCAGCAAACAGTACTATTCGGGATCACGACATAATATTGAAGAAGCTAAAGGCATATGGCTTTGACCAAGAATCAAGAATTTTATTGCTCATTACAAAAAAGAAGCTTAAGAGATTGTCTAAGGCGCTGGATCTTGCCGAAGAGATCGCTCAGATGAAAAAACCAAAAATCAAAAAGTCAAAGGCCACATACGATAAATTTCAAAAAAGACTACTTGTACTCATTGATAACTATAATGATAGTATCAACACGGTATTGAACGGCAAGAGCAACATGAATGAGTTGCACGCCATGAGAAAGACTACAAAAAAGCTCAGATATGTCATGGAGATGAATACGGATGACAGATATGATAAGATGGTTGCCATCTTGAAATCCCTGCAAGATATACTCGGAGACATACGTGACTGTGGTGTATTTATCAAATATATGAAAAAGCATAGCAAAGTAGTGCCTAATGTGCATGAAATTCTAAATTTTGAAAAAGATGTTCGCGACTCAGCCCACAAGAAGATGATGCAGGCACTAGAAAGGCTTTAGCTGTACGTTATAATCATAATAAAATATCTTAAAAGATCACTAGGATTATCTATGTCATCATACTTGAAACGTCAATCAGAGTATAGGAATATGTAGTAAATATGTCCAGTTATTGTCATTTACAATCAAAATTTTGCCTCATAATTTGATCGCACATATTGAAACAGTAAAACGACCATTTGTTACAATATATAATATGAATCTATTTAGCTATGCCTATTTTTCCACATGTATTTATAATATAACAGAGTTATTTCTACCATGTCCACCAAAAACCTAGACATGGATTATTCAAAATATGACTTTAAAGACTCTACTGAGATGTATGTCCATCTGAGCAAGAAAGGGCTCTCAAAGGATACCGTATTAGGAATTAGTAAGATGAAAGATGAGCCACGGTGGATGCTTGACTTTAGACTACGTTCCTATGAGACATTCATGAAAAAACCAATGCCCACATGGGGAGGGGATCTGAGTATGATTGACTTTCAAAATATCTACTATTATGCAAAGGCATCCGAAAAGACCGAAAAGAGCTGGGACGATGTACCAGAAGATGTAAAAAATACATTTGACAAGCTGGGCATTCCCGAAGCTGAGAAAAAATTCCTTGCAGGTGTCGGGGCTCAATATGAATCCGAGGTGGTATATCACAACCTCAGAGAGGATCTGAAAAAACAAGGAGTGTTGTTTCTAGATACGGATTCAGCACTCAAAGAGCAACCTGAAATATTCAAAAAATACTTCGGTAAGGTCATACCACCCGAAGACAACAAGTTTGCAGCACTAAACAGTGCGGTCTGGAGTGGAGGCTCCTTCATCTATGTCCCACCAGGAGTCAAGATAGACATGCCATTACAGGCATACTTTAGGATCAATGCAGAAAATATAGGCCAATTTGAAAGGACGTTGATCATCGTTGATGAAGGTGCAGAGGTACATTACATTGAAGGATGTACGGCACCAGTATACTCTTCAGAATCATTACATTCAGCAGTGGTAGAACTAGTAGCCCACAAAGATGCAAAGCTGCGCTACACCACCATACAAAATTGGAGCAACGATGTCTACAATCTAGTCACAAAGAGGGCATATGCATATGACGGAGCTACAGTTGAATGGATTGATGGGAACATAGGGAGTAAGCTGACCATGAAATATCCAGGCGTCTATCTTCTAGGGGAACGTGCATATGGTGAGACTCTGTCTATCGCGTTTGCAGGTAAAGGTCAGCATCAAGATACAGGTGCAAAGATGGTACATCTAGCACCAAACACCACATCAAAGATCACCTCAAAATCAGTCAGTAGGCTAGACGGTCGTTCAACCTACAGAGGACTACTTAATGTTGCAAAGGGAGCTACAGGTGTCAAATCTACGGTAAGGTGTGATGCGTTGTTGTTAGATGACACATCAAAGACCGATACCTATCCATACATGGAGATCAATCAAGAAGATGCAACAATCACCCATGAGGCAACAGTAGGCAAGATAGGTGACGAGCAAATATTCTATCTCATGAGCAGGGGATTCACCGAAGAGGAAGCACTCTCACTGATTGTCAACGGATTTATGGAACCGTTCACAAAAGAACTTCCCATGGAATATGCGGTGGAGTTAAACAGACTCATCAAGCTAGAAATGGATGACTCTGTGGGCTAGCAACCATACGACGAACTACCATGTCTCAGACACTCTCGGAACTGAATCTAAATCATGTAGAAAAGATTTCATCATACAGAAATGAGCCCAATTGGCTTAGTCAATACAGAAAAGATTCCCTCACCACATATGGCAAACTACCAACTGAGACATCTCCTCTATACAACAAGTACACCGATGTGCAAAAAATGGACCCAAATCAAGTGGCCCTAGCACCAGACACAACAGACTCTGTTCCCACATTCCTGCAAAAAAGACTTGATGAATTAAAGGGCAAGGCAAACATAGTACAGATAGGCACAAACATACCAAGAATCAGTCTGCCTGATGCCATGAAATCAAATGGCATCATAATAAGCTCCATAGAGGATGCAGTAACAAACAATCCAGATGCAGTAAGGCAGGCCCTAGAGTCTTCGAATTCGCAAGATGATAAATTCACTGCGTTGAACAACGCGGCATTCAATTCAGGAGTGTTTATGCTTATTCCCAAGGGGATTACAGTTGAGGAGCCAATCCACATGTTGTCATGTCTATCGGAGGATGGAATCTCCACCATATCACGAAACATAATTCAAGCTGGTGAGGGCAGTAGAGCCACAATCGTACAAGAGTTGTATTCACCCACATCACATGTGCAGCAGGCATACATGGAGCTGCTAAATGCCAACATACAGGCAAATTCCCACATAGATATCACCACACTACAAATGATGGATCAGTCGTCAATCAATTTTTCAACTAGAAGGATTGACATGGCACAGGATGCCAAGGTCAATTGGTACTCAGGGCTATTTGGCGCACTACTTTCCAGATACAAGACGGATTATTACCTGAATGGGACAGGTGCATCTGCAAATGACTCGGAAGTAATCTTTGGAAACAACGAGCAGAACTTTGACATACAAACAAATGTAAACCATCAAAGTCCGTCCACTGAAGGACGTGTTGTAGAAAAGTCGATCCTCCGTAACAGATCCAAGTCACTCTTTAAAGGAATGATCAGAATAAAAGAGAATGCCACAAAGTCCAACTCGTTCCTGTCAGGTCGCTCCATACTGCTTGACAAAGACGCAAAGTCAGATGCAATACCAGGACTGGAGATCTTCACCAATGATGTCAAGGCTACACACTCCGCATCAGTAGCGCAAATAGATGAGGAGCAGATATTCTACCTGAAGACTAGATGTCTGAACCACGAAGAAGCAGAAAGGACTATCATAGAAGGATTCCTCGAGCCTCTATCAAGAAAAATGTCATTCCAGATAAGAGCATGGATAGCATATCTAATTGAATCAAAGTGGGAAGGGCGTGAACTGTCCATCAATACAGACGAGGAGCTTGCAAAGTTTGTCGAGGTCGAGGAGACCAGATACAACGAAGATGCTGAGATGGAGCAACACTACAAATACAGGTAATTAAACTGGCCCAATGGATCAAAGCCTGCAATGTGGATGACGTTGGAAATAACCAGTTGTTCAGTTTCATTCACGGAGAGAGAAAAATTTTACTAGTAAATCACGGAGGAAAGATTCGCGCCGTAGATCTCATTTGTACACATGCAGAAGCAGACTTGTCATCTGGATTTCTAAATGATGAAGGTATAAGATGTCCTCTCCATCTATCTGTATTCAATTTAGAGAATGGTCATCCGCAGAACCTACCTGCAGAAGTGCCACTTTGTGTGTATAATGTTAAAATAGACGACGGCTGGATTTATGTGGAGGTTTAAGGTACATGCAAAATACACAGACATTATTTGAAAGCTTGCGTGAAGACTTTCCAATACTGAAAAGAAAGATACGCGAGAATAAACAGCTTGTATATCTAGACAATGCATCCACGGCACAAAAGCCGAATCAAGTTATTGATGCCATAAACGACTATTACAGAAATTACAACGCAAATATACACAGAGCAGTATACGCCCTAGCAGAAGAAGCAACCGAATCATATGAGATGACAAGGGATAAAGTTGCAGACTTTGTCAACATTAAGGATAGAAGAGAAGTAATTTTTGTTCGTGGTACCACAGAGGCAATAAATCTGGTTGCATACTCGTGGGGCAGGACACATGTTGAGAAAGAAGACATCATAGTAACTACAGAGTATGAACATCACAGTAATATAGTTCCTTGGCAGCTGCTTGCCAAGGAAAAAGATGCAAAACTAGAATATATTAGAACTGATGATTATGGGGAACTAATACTAGAGGATCTAGATGAGTTACTTGCTACTGGCCGCGTGAAGATTGTTGCATTCAGCCTGATGTCCAATGTACTTGGAACGATTACTGATGCTCAAAGCATCATTTCAAAATGCAAGCAGGCAGGAGTTATGACCCTAGTTGATGGTGCACAGGCAGTGCCACATATGAAAGTGGATATTGAAGGCATGGGATGTGACTTTTTCGCATTTTCAGGGCACAAGATGCTCGGTCCCACAGGAATAGGTGTACTGTGGGTAAAAAGATCTATACTGGAAACTATGGAGCCGTTTCATGGTGGTGGCGACATGATACGTGAAGTACACAAATATGAGACAACTTGGAATGACCTACCATACAAATTTGAGGCAGGTACACCAAACATTGCAGATGTCGTTGGGCTTGGTGCCGCAATAGACTATCTAACTAAAATAGGAATGGACAAAATACGCGAGCATGAAATCGAATTGACAAAATACGCGTTAGATAAGATGTCCAAGGTGAGAGGCATTCACATATACGGAACGAAAGACATCTCGAAAAGAGGCGGGGTGATCTCATTTAACTTTGGTAATGTACACCCACATGATGTGGCACACATTATTGATGGTGAGGGCATCGCCATCCGTTCTGGTCACCACTGTGCCCAAGTACTGATGGAGCGACTAAATGTTGCTGCCACATCAAGAGCAAGTTTTTACATTTACAACACCAAAGAAGATGTTGATGCACTAGTGGCATCACTAAACAAGGTGGCAGGAGTGTTCAAGCTGTGAACAGCAACGCAGACATTTACCACGAGATGATAGTAGATTATTCAAGAAATCCTTCCAACTATGGCAAGATTGAAAATCATGATGTAACATATCATGACTCCAATCCGTTGTGCGGAGACAGTATCGACATAGACATGAAGATTGACAATGACGCAATATCAGACATAAAGTTCCATGGAAAGGGATGTGCAATATGCATGGCATGTTCATCAGTACTTACCGAGATGGCAAAAGGGAAAAATCTAGATGAAGTAAAATTGATCGATAAAACAGACATACTGAGTGAATTAGGACTTGAAAACCTTCAGGCAGTAAGAATAAAGTGCGCACTACTGCCGCTCAAGGTATTCAAGTATGCCCTTTACTCATATCTGGGCTCCCATACCAAGGATGCAGAGAGTACAGACAAACTAAAGGAAGAGGCGGCAAACCTGTACTGATGGCCAACTTTATGCCAAACATGTCCATCCCACTACACATCAGGAAGATTGTCTTTGAAAAGTATAATGATACTGAAAGGCATTTTACAAACAACGATATCGTAGAAGAACTTCGATGCAGAGGGGTTGTCAAGTCAGATTGGACTGTCAACGACATTGAGCCACATATAAGGCAGCTCTGTAATGCAGGAATGTTTAGAGATATTGCACAAAATCTCACCACAATATGGTTAAAGCTGTTTGATGTGTTGGAAAAGTATCACTGCAACTCATGTGGGCTTGAGATATTTTTGGGTAGGATGGAAGAGAGAAAATGTCCAAATCAGCCATGTAGTGCAAGCATCTAACTGTAGTGTATTAGCGTGTAAGATTGCTAGGCATCACTTGCTTGAATCACGATGGCGGCGTGCAGCATCTTGTAGTACCCTTATCATTGGTAGTGTCTTGCCGGTCAGATACATAACTAGTGCTCCACCCGCTGTACTGACATGGTTAATCTTTTCAGCCAGACCGTACATTTTGAGCGCATATGATAGGTGTCCCCCACTAACTATAGTTGTGGCCATCGAGTTTGCAACTGCATGTAATAGTCTCTCCGTCCCCATAGCAAAGTTCTCCTTTTCAAAGAATCCTGCAGGTCCACTGATAAATACGGTTCCAGCACCAGCAATTATTTTAGAATAGTGTTCCAGAGTTTTTTGGCCAAGGTCATAAATCTTGTCACCTGTAACCAGATCCCTGACATTTACCTCCACTCTCTCACCATCCTTATCGATTGCCACATCAGCTGGTGTAGAAAAGACATCTGGGTATTCTCCGATCAGACTATGTGCCTTTGCGACCACTTCATTTTCCCGTTGTATTCCCAACGGGTATTTGATCCTAGCTTGGGCCCTCATGAATACGTTACCTATAAGGCCTGTCAACAGAATGTGATCTGCACGTCCATTCTGGATAAGAAGTTTTATTGCCTCAAGTCGATCAGCGACCTTTGAGCCACCAAGAACTATAACATGAGGTGCTTTTGCCACAGTCATTATCTCATCTAGGTTTCTCATTTCGCGTTCAACTATTCTTCCTGCACATGCAGGCATGACCTGTGGGAAACCTACTATAGAAGGATGAGACCTGTGGGCACTTGGAAACGAGTCAAGGACACAAAGATCAAAGTATTTGGAGAGTCGGTTCACCATGACGGTTCGTACAGCATCTTCTGGCGAGAATTCATAATTTTCTTCTGCACAAAGTCTCAAATTATCTAGTAGTAAGATCTCCCCATCCTTCAGATTTTGTATCTGTTTTTGTGCTGATGCTCCTATCACGTCCTCAGCGTACAGAATATCTTTTCCAAGTAGATCATTTAGTACCTTAGCATGCTTGTCCATTCCAGTATAGTCAGTGTTTCCCACTCTTCCCTGATGAGTGGCAACAACAAGCTTAGAGTCGCCAAGGGATTTTATGGTTTGTGTAGCTTCCTCAATCCTCTTGATTCCAGAAATTTCTAAGGTCACCGGATCTATTGGACAGTTCATATCCACACGTAGAAAAACCGTCTTGCTCTGAAGATCAAAATCATCTAGTGTGAGAACCTTCACGGCATTCCTATTATATTCCCTGTTAAATGCTTTGAGTCGATCAGTTCACACTCATTCAGACAGGGGACTGAGTATATAGATGAGAGAATATACGGATGCAGTTATTCTAAACAACCCGTGCTAAATGCTAATCCTTCAAATAGTAAACAGACTACGAAAAATTAAAAATAGCATACAAAAGATTGGATCAATTGCAAAACTGGATTTTTGATTTGAGATCTAAGCCGTTCGTCTTGTTAGTTGTAACATTTCTTGTGGTTACTGCTCTGGTATATTTTGGTGTGACCGATGCGTTTGATCATAGTGTTGCGTCACTTGTATATGCAGGAATTGGCAATATAATGATAGATACAATCATGCAATCCATTACGGAAAGCGGTGATACGTTTTACATGCTTGGGTTTAGTATACTGATGCTGATCATAAAAAAGACTAGAAGAATTGGCATTACACTAATGATATTAATTGTATTGTCAACATTGCTGGCAGGATACGTAAAGTGTGGAGTGGACAGAGACAGACCAGATATGGAATATGATGGTGTATCATTTCCCGTAGCAATGAGTCGTGACACATTTGCACTATTTTGTGAGGGAGGGTTTGGGGCATCGTATCCTTCTGGACATGCAGCACGTACTATGATATTTGCTATAATTCTAGGGTATGCACTGTCAGAAAGATTCCCACGCGGTGCCTACTTGATGTTTCTGTATCCAGGGCTGGTATCTATTAGCAGAATATATGTACTGGAACACTACCCCATGGACATCATAGGCGGACTGATCATAGGAGTCATGTTGTCCGGTGTTTTGGCCAAAAAGACAAAGCTTTACAGGATTTTTAGGTCAGTAACCTAGTTCAGCCAGTGCTTTGCTACTGATCAGGACTATTGCATAGTGATCCTTGTCGTGATGATATGTCCAATATCGAACATCTCGAATCTCATTTTTTGCCCCAAGTCCAGAGGTTACACCAGTGGTTACAGTATACCCTATTCTCTTTGCCAGTTTAGCATCCTTTGGCATCAATACTCTAAAGCCATCCTTTCTGTTTGAAAAGCCAGCAGATACAATGTCATTTGCTGCATTGACGGCATCTTTTTCGTCTTCAAGATCGTATGTTTTTGAGACAGGCAAATCTCTTGGATGAAAATCCATCCCACTACGTAGATTCAAGATGTAGTTTTTATACATTCTAGAAAAATAGAGGGTTTTTTGTAAAATAAACAGAGTATAAACAATAGTGGATGGTCAAAGTTAGAAAATCAAACAAAAATTGAGTCCAAAATGTGACAATAATGCCCAGATTTTAGGCGTATAAAATAGATCAGGATGATTCTAATGTTAATTTTCTTAACAGGTAAGTCAATTCCTGATCATGTTTACAATTTAACCGATATACAATGTGTGTTTTAATCGTGCAGACACTCCAAAAGATTGCAGACAGGTTACGTCAGTCAAAACAGGAAGCAAGTAGACTTCAGAAAAATACGAGAAAACAACTTGACACAGCCAAAGCTATGCATAGACGTTCAGCTTCTGGTCTGAGATCCATTGAAAGAAGAATAGAATCTAGCAAAGAAGAGAATACAGAAGTATCCAGTATTTTAACCCAAAAGACATCTCAATTAGAAAGCATCAATCGCTTAATTGAGGTAACACGGGAGCGTGTGGCTAGGGAAAAGAGCAACGCATCCAAGGCAGAACAAGAGATTAGGTCAGCTAAAAATGACGTTGAGATGCAAGATGCAAAAGCCAAACTACAGGCCATCAACAAACAGATTGACGAGATGGAATTTGAAATAAGTCAAAAAGAAGAGAAAGCCAAGGAAATTACTGGGGAAGTGACAAAATACTCAAAGCTAAAATCAAAAATCAATTTGAAAATTCAGCAACAAGTAAAAAACAAGCCAGCCCTACGTGATACATTAAAGTCAAGCCAGAAATCCATAGAAGGGTTTACAGTAAAATGGAAAGAGACAACCGAGAAGGAAGAAGCTGCAAAGAAGGCATTTAATGAGGCCAGTATGAAACTACGAGAAATTGCTGCCAAAAAGAGGAAGGCGGCAAGTAAGGGAAAGAAGATAGTGGCAAGACCAGTAAAGAAGGCGGCAAGTAAGGGAAAGAAAGTAGCTACAAAAAAGCCCAGAAAGTAAAAAAGTAGGCCCGTTTAGGATTCTGGATTAACTTCCATTTGGCCAAACTTGCCTTTAGTCAGAGATACTTCTCCACGAAACTCGTTTGTGTAACCATTTGTGATCACCACAGTATCACCCACATTTATCGCATTGATGTCATCACCCCAAAGGGTAAGTTTCATTTGATCGTCGTCAGTTTCACCATCTTTAATTACTGCATCACATACATTGATGGTTCCACCATTTTTCAGATTCACCGTTCGTGAATCTCCCTTGCTCTTTACTGTGGCTTTTATATTGATTCCACTTCGTGTTTTTTTGGCTTGTGAAATAGGTAAATGTTCTGCCATAAGTTTTGCCCCAAATTCACACAATTAAAGCTTTATTTGATTGGTCAGTGGCACTCCAAGCCATCCAACATAAAGCATAGAATCACTACCACATCATAAAACATGCAAATATGTAAAAACAGTAATTGAAAAATAATGGACATTTCCAATCCATCTTGCAGAGGTATCGAAGCCCGGTCAACCGAGAAGGACTCAAGATCATACACATAAGACATCCTTTCTCTTAGGAGTTCGTGGGTTCAAATCCCACCCTCTGCACCATTCATATACTATCCAAAAACAGGACACAATATACTATGGTGTGCCTTTTTTGGCACATAAAAAACGTGTCACGTCACTAATGGGACAAACTAAACCATTACCCAAACTATACCCATTATGCAGTCAGTGCCTTGACTTTTCTCACAGAATGCCCTTCGATCTGTTTGTGTATATTTGCTAGATGCTCATCCCTAAAGTACAGATTACATCTAAAACACTTCCAGACGACCGACATATTCATGTGTATTGCATAATTTGTTTATAAATATATTGGACAAATGATCCAATTTTTTCCAATACACGAATATTGTTTTAGAAATGTTGAAATTATTCTACAATTTTAAATATTTTTAATAGTTCTTTCTTCCTATATTCTCGAATACAAGGGTTTAGATGGAAAAAACCGCAACATCACAAGGGCATGACCGACTTTTTTGAAATCTTTGTAGAATATTCGTATCTAGGAATATTTTTCGTTTTGATTACAATCAATGCAGCCCCTATCCTGATGCCACCCACATGGATTATCCTTGCGTCATTTTACGCAATAGACCCAGCATTGGAACCATTCACACTTGCACTAGTGGGTGCAACGGGGGCCACTATTGGCCGACTCATCCTAAAGAGAGTCAGCGGTGCGTTTAGAAAATTTGTTACAACGGAACAAAAATCCAGCCTTGATACGATCGGTGACTTTTTGAACGGTAAACGATATGGATACGTTATAGCATCATTTCTCTTTGCAGCTACGCCTCTACCAAGCAACATGTTATTTGTCGCATATGGTCTAATGCGTGCAAAAAGTGTTGGCCTATACATTGGATTTTGGGCTGGCAGGGTCCTATCATACTATATCATGATAACGATAAGCAATATTGTACTCACACCCTTTATCCAAATATTCGAGGAGCGCCATGTGGGAATCATACTTGCAGATGGCATAGGAGTCGCAGCAGTTATACTATTTGCATCAATCGACTGGACCACTCTAATAACTCAAAAAAAGATAAAATTTGTAAAACCTAAACTCTGGAGACTCTAGCATGGACGTGCTCAAGGCAATAAAGAATGAGATAAGATCATCCACAGCCAACGATCCAGCACATGACTACTCTCATACAATGCGCGTGTACAGAAATGCAGAAAAGATATGTAGAGCAGAACATGCAAGTAAAAAACTTGTATTGAGTGCGGCACTATTACACGACATTGTAATATTTCCAAAATCAGACAGACGATCAAAGATGGCTGCAGTCAAAAGTGCCCTGAAATCAAGAAAAATACTGAAAAAGTACGGTTTTTCTCTTGAAGAGATACAGATAGTACACGATGCTATTCGTGATCACAGTTTTTCAGCACACAAAATTCCAGAAAGTAAAGTAGGCAAGATTCTTCAAGATGCAGACAGACTTGATGCCATGGGTGCAATAGGCATAGCACGTGTATTTGTTGTAAGCGGTTCAGAACATAGACCATTATACAATGAAGATGATCCATTCTGCACTAACAGAATTCCAGATGATAAATTATGGACGCTGGACCATTTTTACAAAAAGCTTCTAGTGCTTGAATCTCTCATGAACACGAAATCTGGAAGAATTGAAGCCAAGAAAAGAACCAAAGTGTTGAGAAAATTTCTAGTACAGTTCAAAAAAGAAATTTAACCATAGTCAACATATCTGTCGTATCTTCTCTCGACTTCCTTGTTTCCTCCAGAAAGTATTCTGTCACGTTCTACCTTTTTTCTTGCCGTGATGTATTTTTGCAGATCTGCAAAACGCTGATCACCGGACCACATCTCAAATAAAGGATCAAGCACCCCCATATACTCTAGTGTCTTTGCCCGATATTCTTGACGCGTGGGATGCTTTATTCCGTTTAGTCGAAACCAAACCACGGCCCAGCTCGAACCGACAACATGAGGCAATAAATCAAGTGCCCTCTCAATCTCAAAACGCTCATCATCCCTCATGTACAAAGAAACTATACCACGGACTGCAAAATATGTGTCGTGTTGCTACCATGTACACCTTGTGCAATAAAGGACTCGTACAGTCAGTCTCATGAATTGGAGGCATCTACAGGCGGGGACTTTGACTCATCATCCCTCATATAATCAAATAGTTTGCTTGCCGCGTCCACCACATCCGGCTTGCCCTGTTCAGATGCCTTGCGGAGATTGTTCATAGGAGTAGAGACGATGCTCTCGACTACCGCCTTTGTAAGATTCTCAATTATCCTGATCTTGTCCATATCCGTCTCCTCAAGCATCTGTAATGCCTTTTGTAGCTCTCGCTCCCGTAGCAAGTCAACGTTCTTGAACACATCCCTAACCAATGGTTCGGCATCCAATCTTTTCATAGAGGCTTCCAATATGTACACCTCCTCATTAATTATATTTTCAATCTCCTTGACCTTGTTTAGTCGTGCTTTCATGTTCTTTTCAACCATCTCGGCAATTTGGTCGAGATTCATCAGCTTGATCCCTCTCAAGGTAGCAACCTTCTCATCTACAGTTCTGGGATTGGATAAATCCATAATCATCATACCATGTCCGCGCTTCTTCATTGCACCCGCAATTCTGTCAAAAGTTACCAAAAAATACGGTGCTGTTGTGGCCACAAACACCACATCATACTCCTCAAATCTGGCAAGCACATCCTCAAAGCGTACAGGTTCACCCCCTAACGTCTCGCAGAACGCTCTGGATCTGTTCAGTGTCCTGCTACTCACAGCAAAATAATAGCCTCTGCGCCGCAATGACTTTGCCACCAATGTAGAGACTTCTCCGGTTCCGATAAGTAGAATTTTTTTTGTCTTCATGTCATCTATGTTCTCTTCGGCAAGTTTTACTGCCATCGAACCCACCGAGATTCCCCCCCTACTTATGCCGCTGGAATTCCTTATTCGAGTTCCAATTCTGATTGCCTTGTCAAACAACGTGTTGAGATGCCGTCCAGATGCTCTAGCCATCCTTGCAGACGTAATCGAGTTCTTTATTTGGCCCAATATCTGCTCTTCACCCAGCACCATAGAATCTAAGCCAGCGGTAAGCTTGAGCAAATGATGTAATGCGTCCCTGTTCTCTGCAAGCTCCAAGTTATCCTCAAACGCGGCCTCTTCAAGACCAGTTATAGAAGCCCAAGTGCGTTGGATCTTCTCAGGGTCACAGTAACCCGACTTTGCAAACAGTTCAATACGATTGCATGTCTGTACAATCACGCATTCATCTAATCCAGAATACCTCTTGAACTGCTCGTATGCGTTGTTGACATCTCTAATGGTAAAGCGCTCCAAAATGTGAATGGGGGAGTTTCTGAATGTGACGCGTGCATTTATTATTTTCTGGTTCGTATCCAATCACCCAACATTGCGACAGCTCGGTCCTCTGCTTTTTTGAGAGAACCATCTTTTATTAATTGTTTAACCTGCACGTCATCCATAAGGTTTACAAGAAACGCTTTCCTGTCCCTCTGAGAAGGGATCTTCTCTCTAGCTAGTCCACGCACAATCATTTGAATTTGCGCTTGTCCAACATCCTCTTTGGTGACTACACGTCTAATATTCTCACCAAGCCTAGCTCCGATTCGCTTTGCTACAGCTGGGCTTGCACCACCAGTAAATATGGCAATTCGTATGGGATCTGCGGCGTCAACTACAGCCGCGTGTGCAAAATCACTGGAATCAGGATCGTCTGAACTATACACCATTATTCCATTTTTCTGAGCATATGCCACAATCTTTTGGTTGAGTTTATGATCGTTGGTAGTGACCATGATCAAATTGGGTTCATATCTATCAAGGATCTTGACATCCACCACATCTTCTTGATGAAACTTGATCTTCATGTCTTGTATCAGTGCACATACTTTGGGAGTCACTATACCACTGATCACAGTTATGGCGCAGCCCTCATCAAGAAGAGAATTGATTCTTTTAAGTGCCTCGCCGCCGCCACCTATTACTAGAACATTCTTTCCCCGAAGATTCAAGTTGACTATCAACGATCAAAAAAATTCAGGATTTCTATTTATGTATTAAATTGGAAATATTGAACCGTATAATAACAGATGGCCAATTTTTGTATACATTGCATTTCAACCAAGAAAGTATAGAACAAACTCAGATGTCAGCTACATTTTTAATTAAATGTAACAGGGTATTGGAATATTGAGTCAAATGATGGATGATTTAGATAAGGAATTACTCAACGAGATCCAGTGGACGTTTCCTCTAATTCCAAGACCATTTGACGCGATAGCTAAAAAGTTCGACACCACTCCACAAGAAGTCAAGGAACGTCTGCTACGTCTAAAAGAGGCAGGTATCCTCAGACAGTTGAGCGCAATATTCGATACGAGACGGCTCGGATACACCAGCTCACTTGTTGCCATGGAGGTAGAGCCAGACAAACTAGTAGATGTAGCAGAAAAGATAAACAGGCATCCAGGAGTGAGCCACAACTACGAACGGGATCATCAATTTAATCTATGGTTCACGCTTGCCGTCCCACCAGATTCTGATCTAGATGGCGAGGTAGACAAATTCTCTGGACTGGAAGGAGTGAAGAAAATCAGAATGCTGCCAACACTCAAGCTATTCAAGATTGGCGTAAAGCTGGAAATGGTTGACGGAAAAAAACATCCGGTCGCGCCGTCCGAGGAAAAGAAACAAACTAGAGATGTAGAGTTTGTGCCAACCGAGAAAGACAAAGAATTTGTACGCCAGTTACAAATGGATCTGGAGATTGTTGATCGTCCATTTCTCAGATGTTCTAAAATGCTTGGAATCAGTGAAGAGCAAGTATTTGAAAATCTCCGACACTATGAAGAGATCGGTGTGATGCGGAGGTTTGCGGCCATTCTGCGGCACAGACAAGCTGGATTTGCCGCAAACGGAATGATTGTCTGGAATGTACCAGAAGACAGAATTACAAAAGTAGGTCAGAAACTTGGTGCCTTCCCCCAAGTTAGTCACTGTTACCAGAGGCCCACCTATCCAGACTGGCCCTACAACGTATTCTCCATGATACACTGCAAGACACGCGAAGATGCTGCAAATATGGCAAAAGATATACAAACTCAGATACACGTTGAAGACTATAAGATACTGTTCAGTGCTAGGGAGTTCAAGAAGACGCGAGTGGAATATTTTGTGGAAGACAGATTCAAGATGAAAATGAATTAAAAGTAACTGTATCAATCAATTGAAAACGCATATCATCTACGGTTATCTTACTAGGAACCTACACGGTACCAGATGTATTATTAAAATGTGGAGAAGGTACAGTTGCCTTGAGCTCGTATGTGGGCCACATCTCATATAGATGTTGAATTTCATCCATGTCAGATGCTGAAATATATCTGCCATCTGCCATAGCAGCATAAGATAAAATCTCTTCCTCGTCTATCATTGTAGGAAACACAGATGTGAATCCTTTCTTTGACAGAATAAACTTGACTGCAAGTTCGGTTATAGTTAATTCGTTTCTGTCAGCGATAGGTCTTAACTGTTCGACTTTCTCAAGAGATGACTTTATCCATTCACCCTTTCTGACTGACCTATGATCCTTTTCGTCAATCTTTGTGTCGGCAGTAACTTTACCTGTAAGCACACCAGATGCCTCTGGGACTCTGACCAATATTCCAACCTGATTTTCTAGTGCAGCCTCCATAAGCTCGTTGCCAGGAGTCTGCTCCAAAATGTTGTAGACCGTCTGAACCGCGCTGATGTTGTTCCTATTCATTGCTTCCAGACCTTCCTGTAGCCAGCCTATTGCTGGTCCCAGTGCAGCTTGGCATGTCTTTACTTTTCCCTGAGATACAAGGCCATTTAGAATATCAAAGATCTTGTCATCTCTTATGTGGTATAATTTTGGATTGTGTAATCCATACATGTCAAGATGGTCCGTACGTAGCCTCTCCATGCTCTTTTGTAGGGCCTTGAGGGTAAATTTCTCGTCAAACTTTTGCGGTAGCTCTCCATGACCTATCTGCTCTGCACCCTCAAAATCATATCCATATTTAGTCGAGATGATCACCTCATCTCTCATATCCTTAAAGACTTCACCTATCAACTTCTCACTCTTGCCCTTCCCATACATGTCGGCAGTCTCAAAGAAGTTGATCCCCACGTCGTATGCCTTTTTCAGCATCCGCTTGGCTTCATCCTCTTGGATTTCCTTGCCCCACCAATTCAGAGCTATGGCCCATGCACCAAATCCAATCTCGGAGACCTGGATGTCAGTCTTGCCCAGTCGATTATACCTCAATGCACCAACTTCCTGAACTCTTCTAAACGTGACTCAATTTCTGTCTTGCTCAAAACTGACTTTCCATCAGGAATCTGTGTGTCCACATCTATCCACGACTTGCAGCCACGATACTCTGGATTCATATCTACAGTGAGAGGCGGAATATTGTACACCTGTAGGAACAATGCCTTGATGGGCTTTTCTGCTTTCCACTTTATCCTCTCGTCGACATATGACTTGCTCCATATATGAAATTTGGAGAGTTCCTCAATTATTTTCACAGAATGAAGGTCTGCATCTGCAAGGACCCTAGCATATGATGTTAACATGATGCCATCTTCTTGTCGCTGTTCTGCCTGTATACGATCAAGAAGGCCATGGAACTGTTCCTTGATGTTAGAGTAGCCCTGGTGTTCTACAGTCGGAAACAACAGGAACTTGTCCGATTCAACTATAAAACCCGAGGAAGCCTCCAGTATACCACCCTTACGCAGTAGGACGGTCTGCTCCCCACATTCTAAAGCACGTATAATTGTAGCCCACTCCTTAAGCGACTTCATCATCCAAAACTTCCAATTAGTGGAACTATATCCTTTTTAACACACACAATCATCGGAATATCATTCTTGACGAATCGTGAGACACGGGTCTCTCTCAAGTCCATGATGAGATCTTGAAAATCCCGCACATCATCCACTTCAAATGCTAGCATAAAGTCCTCATCATGAATACCAAATGCATAGGTGGTATTCAACACAACCTGAGGATATCTCTGACTGACCTTGATGTGTTCATCCATTATATCCTGCCTCTCGTTCCGAGGGAGCAGATACCACTCACGGGTCTTGGTAAAGGGGTACACTATGACGTATTTTTTCCCCACATCTCCTGAAAGGAATCCTAATGGCTTGCCTTCTGCGACATAAATTGACGGTCGCGTACACGACAAATATGTCCTTGACGGAGAGATGTATTTTCCAAATACTGTAGAGTAAAGCTTTCCCACGGCATCTTGGATCTCATCAACAGTGTGTGCTACAAACCAAAACATAAAATCTGCATCATCTCGTAGGCCCAGATTCGAGTATGCCCTAAATCGTATACCCGAGTTTTTAATCACATTTTCTACTTCCTTGGCAGATTCCTCCTTTGCAAGATCTGCCATCCATCGCCACTTGGGATCTACTTTGAAGAATGAAAAATTAAAGTAATATTCGTCGCTGTGTACCATGATGTCTTGGCTCCGCTGACCCTATTTAAAAAAAACGTGAATGGGTCCAACCATACCAAACACACATGTAACCATCCCACCATTTTATTGCAAGGTGTAATAATTCGCTTTATGTAAAAAGACAAAATTTACGCACGACATTAAGTATGATTCAAGAACATCTCAAGATGCAAAAAAGCACTGCTAGGATCAATTTTTATGGTAAAAATCCGATTCATGTAAGATACTAGTTATAGCTGATGAGATAATATTGGAATTATGCGGTAACCGCATATGTTGTACTAGATATACAAGTGTAAAACTATCGTCAGGCTGCTTGTTCTAGAACCCAATCGTATCCCTCATTTTCAAGCTTGTCTGCAAGGGACGCATCACCAGTCTTTAGTATCTGGCCCTGTGCAAATACATGAACAAAGTCCAACCTATCTAGGAATTTGAGTATTCGCGCATAGTGAGTAATTACTATAACAGTAGAGTCATTTCCAGACACTTGGCTGATGGACTTTGCCACAGCCTGTACAGAGTCAATATCCAGACCAGAGTCAGGCTCGTCAAGAATGGAGATTGTGGGCTTGAGTACTGCCATCTGTAGTACTTCGGCACGCTTTTTTTCTCCCCCAGAAAAGCCTTCATTGAGATACCTAGAGAGAAACTCCTCTTTCAGTCCAACCTTGTTAAGATTCTCCTTGAGATATTTTTGAAATTCTCTCACAGTGATAAAGACCTCCCTATCTTCCCCTTGAAGTGCCTTACTAAGAGAGTTGTACGCGGTTCTCAAAAAGTGTGAAAAGCCAACACCTGCAACCTCAGTCGGGTACTGGAACCCCAAAAACAGCCCTCTCTTTGCACGTTCGTCTGCAGTAAGATCAAGTATGCTTTGACCATCCAACAAAATATCACCACCAGTGACCTCGTATTTTGGATGTGCAAGCAACGTGTATGCTAAGGTACTCTTTCCAGAACCGTTTGGACCCATTATGGCATGCACCTGACCCGGTCCAGTTTTCATGTTTACACCCTTGAGAATTTCTTTACCATCCCGCGCAACATGCAAGTCTCTGATCTCCAGTACTGCCATAATGCGTCTTGTTACGTTCTACAATATAATGCCCACGAAATTTAGCTAATCCTAATGAATTCACAATATAAAAATCAATATAGAGAATAGCAATAACTGACAACTATACAACTTGTCAAATCACAAATACACACTCAGACAGCAAAACATTGAGATCAACAGCAAAATTCTATTTCAAATTCTGCCAAGCACACATGATTAGTATAATAAGACATGCCCAAATTATTCAGATTGACTGCCCGCAAGCAAGACATGTAGATTGCCAGAGCAACTCTTGAATTTATGCTGAATTCCAACTGGGACATCTTCAATAGAGAAGATAATATGCCATTTTCTCTCGTCAATTCAGACTGCACCAAATACTATACGTTTGATTGTCCTAGCTAACCAATACCACAAATGGCGCAACATCACCAGACAATTATCATATAGAATCATTAGGATATGTAATTCGTCTAAAATCAAATGATACAACTCTAACCCATAACTTAATGTTCAATATTTTGGTATGTATTATTTCAGATGAATTTGACAAATTAAGACCCAGCATTGGACGGCAATAGAATCATCATATTTTTGTATGTTATACGACAAAATGGTTATCTGATGAGGCCATTGTCACTTTTTTGAACCCCCACTTAGATATAATTTTTAAGGAAAACGATTCAGAGAAAACAGAGTGAAGCTCAGAAATGTGGCAGTTGTAAGCAAGGTAGGCTCAAAAGAGTCAGAGGATGCCGCCAGACTAGTTACAAAAAAATTTCTTAATATAAAATCCAACGTATTTACAATATCCCCTGTCAAGGTGGAAGGAGCAATAGGGATCGAATCACTAGAAGATCTGAAAAGACAAAAGCTTGATCTTGCAGTTACGCTGGGTGGCGATGGCACCACACTACGCGTCTTCAGGCATCTAGAGAACAACACGCCAATACTCACAATCAATGTGGGCGGCAATAGAGGAATCCTATCGGAGATAACAATCGACCAAATAGATAATGCAATAGACCAAATCCTGAAAGGAAAATTCTTTCTAGACAAGAGAACAAGAGTGATCGCGTCATGCAATGGCAAAGATTTCCCACCAGCATTGAATGAGATTTACATCAGCAGGACAAACATGACAAAGACATCAGAGATCGAGATAAGATTTCAAAATGACACAGTCAAACAAAAAATGGACGGAGTCATCATAGCAACGCCAAGTGGTTCCACCGGACACTCATTTTCGCTTGGCGGTCCGATCCTACACGAAAGTTTGGATGTACTGATAATAACTCCAGTAGCACCCGTCTACAGACTAGAATCAATAGTGGTACCAGACGAAAAGATCGAGATCATCTCATCACATGACTGTAATATAGTTATGGATGCACAAGTCATAAAGTCGGCCGGATATGAGGAGACAATCACCATCAAAAAATTCAAAAAGCCCGCCGTCTTTGTCCGACTCAAAAAACGCGGTCTGAGGCAGATGAGTAAGCTTGGGTTCTAAGATACTTGATGCAAGTGCGTTTTATGCAGGTGTGCCCTTCAAGTCACTAGCAGAATACTATACTACACCCGGAGTATACGAAGAAATCCGACATATCAAAAAAAATCAAGGCATCCTAGATATGCTCTGCGAGATAGGAAGGCTCAAGATAGTGGAACCTAAAGCTGAATCCACGAGAGCTGCAGTAAGAGCAGCAAGAGAGAGTGGAGATTTCAGACAGATGTCAATACAAGACATCTCTATTATCGCACTAGGATTGGAAATTGGGGGGGAGATCATCACCGACGATTTTGCAGTATCCAATGTAGCAGATAAACTGAACATGTGTGCATTACCTGTGATGACCACAGGCATACGTGATGCAGGCAAATGGATTCACTATTGCCCAGCATGTAAAATCTCCCAAAAGACCGGAGAGAAATGTGACAGATGTGGGACACGTCTCAAGAGAAAGCTGTTCAAGAGATAGGAACATGTAACGTCTGCTGACCAGATTTCGGCGAATGTGTACCCTTTGACTTGAGCATTTTTCTTATCCGCTTAGCTCTAGCAGTTCCAAGTCCTTCCACCTTGGCAAGCTCTGCTGTTGCAGCATTGAACGTGTCAATAGGGGTGCCAAATCTTTCAAGCATTCTCGATGCAAGTTTGTCTCCTATTCCCGGCAAGCTACACAGTAATGTGAGCTGTTGCTTATGCAAGTCAGTTGATTTTTTTATCTTCTTTAGAAAAGGCCCACTTTTATTCCCTTTCCGGGAACACATAGAGACAAGCAGCTTAGCTGTATGTGTGGCACTAGGTGTAGGTATCACCGGAATTCCAAAGTCAAGCACTACTGCCGATATGGCACCATAAAAGATCAACGGATTGTCTGTAATATCCTCAATCTCATCCACGTTCCCCTCCATGAGCAACACAGGAGATTGAAAATGTTCCTTGAGCCTAGTACATTGATCAAACAACCTCCCATCAAATACAGATGACATTAAATCACGTATACTCTTTCTCTCCACCACAGTCTCTGGCGCCACAATATAGTCACCCACCTCCAACGTCTTTACTTCTGTGTTCATCCCTACTGCCTTGAGCAGATCCGGAATACCACTCTTCCTTTCTCTTTCATCTATGACAATCCTAAGTTTTGCCAGTGTCAATAACTAGATCTAGAAACCTTTGTTAATATTTTGTGTGGAAAGATATGTGCTATCTTCTAGGGTTGTCATCGGCTGACATGTCTCCAGGTGTAGATGTCTCGCTTGGTTGCTTCCCCCTCATCATTTCATTGATCTTGGTCTCTTGCTCTTTGAGTGTCTCTTTTACCTTCGTCTCCTGTTTTGCTAATACTATAGAACGTGTCTTGGACATGTCCTTTCTCTCTTCTAGTTCTGCTGTCAGTTCCTGCTTTGTAGATCTTAACAGGACTGAACCCACAAATTTGTATACTAAATCAGAGTCATCTGCTTTTTTCAGCTCGTCAAGTGCCTTCTCTGTCTCTGCCTGATCCATCTCCAGCTGCTGCTTTTGTGTCATTATAGACTGGAGATTTTGTTGAGATTGTTGTAGCTTCAACATTTGTTCCTGAAGCCATGGAGGAATCTGATTTGATGACATGTATTAAATTCAACACGTTGCATTATAATTCTTCCCAAATGCACAAAAACGGACTCGGTATATATGGATCATATGTACAAAAGCGAGTCATTTAGGAGGAATCTACTTGTCAACTCTTTTTTGTCGACTCGATCGAGTCATAACTTGCATGAACAAGTCGTAGTGTCGAGTTGAGATTGGCACGTAGGTGTGGTAGGCTATCAGACTCTACCAAAATTTTGATGGTTCTGCCTAGGCTCATTCTGGTTCTAGTGGGGTTTTCTGGATAAAACTCGTTATCAGTATTTATCGAGTCAAAGATTGCTTTGGTGCTGTCTCCAGCATCCACCATTATTGTGGCATTAAATTTTGACATCGTATGCAGTCCCGGCGATCTTAAAGCCACACTTTTTGCAGGACCATATCCCCACAGCATCGCGGCCAAACCTCCCAGAGCCACACTCTGGACACGTTCTCTTCTGCTTGAGCAACAGATGGATCTTTGTGTACTGTTTTCTTAATTTGATTCCATATCTGGCACCCAAACCTTTGAGTGACTTTTTCTTCTTGGCCATATTACAAGCCTCCAGCCTGTTTGAGAATCTCTCGTATTTTGGCACCCACGCGAACAGAAATGTCACCACACTTTGCAACCTCATCAAACGTAAAGCCACCTGAACCGCCCTTCTGTAACGCGCAGATGTTCCTATCAGAATCAGTCGTTATCGTAATACGTGCATCCATACACGACCATTCTTCTGCATCTGGATCAACTAATATGTGATTCCCAATCTTGGCCATAGTTACAGACACTGGAACCGTAGTTACAGGAATATCATATTCTCCCTCCACAAGAGTTGGCACATCATCTTGCATCACCCATTTAGGTGACTTTGATGTCAATAGTGCAGCTGTAGCTGCATATGAGCACGCGTCAAACAGGTTGCCGCCGTAATCCACCACGACATTATCTGCAAATATACCCACCACCGACTTGTCCTTCTCAATTACCAGCTGACTCAGATCTATCATGTGACTTTCTCGAATTCCTCTATCTACCACGCGGGCCAACTCGATAACATCAGGTCCTGGGGGACCTGTCTCCACGCTCGGGTGTGACAACGGCAATAATTCAGCAGTGCAGATGAATATACCTCTATCACCCGTGTCTGGAAACGGTCTATCAGGCTGAATCTTTACGCCACAAATGACTTCACTATCTCCCAGTCGAACCTTTGCTGAGCCGTTAGCTTTAGGGACAATATTGGTGTCAATGACAATATTTCGTTGCTCGTCTAGTGCTCTACCATCTATGCGCTTTCCCTGCTCAAGTAGCTCGTATATCTGTGACCTTTTGAGATCATCCAAAATAGAAGTCAATCTTCATCACTCCCAGCTCGGAAATACTTGTCACTTAGTGCTTTCTTTTGAAGATCATAGACGATCTTACATCCATGAATTCCGGTCTGAATACATTTTTTATATTCATCAGGAGACAGTACCCCATCAAGCTGTAACAATGTAATCTTCTCCAAACTCGGCATGTAACCTATAGGCATATCTGCTTGGCCGGCCTGATCCTCCTCATTGTTAACATCAAGTACGATTGTATCTGCCACTTTACCCGCCGCGCATGCTGCTACCATATCTCTCATAGGTATCCCTGCATCTGCAAGTGCCACTGAAGCAGCAGATAGTGCAGCACATCTAGTACCACCATCAGCCTGTATAATCTCTATGAAGACATCTACAGCAGTGCGTGGGAATTTTTCAAGCATTACTGCAGGTTCCAGAGCTTCTTTGATCACTTTAGATATCTCAATCTCCCTTCTTGACGGTGCAGGGTTCTTTCGTTCTGTAACGGAGAATGGCTCCATATGATATCTGACACGCAGTATTCCGGTATCCGTATCAGACATGTGCTTTGGATGCACATCTCGTGGTCCAAATACACCCGCAATTATCTTGTTGTCACCAAACTCAATATATGCAGAGCCATCGGCATTTTTCAGCCCACCTGCCTTTATCATGATTCTTCGGGTCTCATCAACTCTTCGACCGTCGCAACGGATCCCGTTCTCATCTAATAAAACCATCTCAGATTCGCGTCCGCCCATTTATAATTCACCTCGTGATCCCAACATATCTTTTACTCTATCAGTCAAATTTGTAACATGTGCATTCTCGTTGATGAGATGAATAGCCTTTTTTGCTTTTACGAGTCCCTCTGAAGACTCACATGCCACCACAACCCATCCGTTTTGTCCAATGGTGATTACAGCACCAGTGGCCATCTCAATTGCCTGAATCATTGTACCTCGCTTTCCAATCAGTCGTGGGATCTTGCTTGGAGATATTTTCACTAAATCGCCCGAATCAATTTTACCAAGATCCCTGTCAGATACAGTAACAAGTGGGTCACGGGTTCTGTCAAAGTTGGCAATACGTGCAGCCACCAGATCTCCAGATTTGAGCTTTGAAGTTAAATCATCTGCATGTGTCGCAAAGTTCCTACCAAACACATCTTGTGCGGGCAGAAATCCCACATAGCAAGAATTGATATCTAATTCCCAAGAAAGTGAATTGTGAGATATGACCTTGCCAATTACAAGATCGTTGATCTTTGGAATATATTTCCCTGTCAGAGATATTACCTTGACAGAATCATTGTAAATTTCAGATATGCCAGTAGTAGTGGAGACCATCTTGTTTCCATTAAGAATGACATTTTGTTCTGGCCTGAATGGTCCTGTGGTTATGATATCACCCGGAATTACATATTTACGTCTTGCATCCATTATTCTACCACATCCACAGTAGCCGAGCCTTTTGTAACAGAACCCAATCTATCTATCACGTTTGGCCTTGCCGCAGCCGGTATTTCAAGTATTGCTTTTAGAGAGCCGTTGTTCTGCCACTCCTCCTTTGCAAGTGTTCCTACTGACTTTAGTACAGAATAAGATCGAGACACATGCTGTGCAGGTACAGTGATCTCAAGTTGAATGTTCTCAGACTTGAGCGGGATTATAGAACGTAGATTGTCCACGATTCCCTGTACTTGTTCATCTGCACCCTTTTGTGGTTCGATCGAAACTCGTGCATCCTTCATTGCCTGCTCTATCCTAATAGGAGGATGTGGTAGGTGTGTTTTAGGATCCACATACGTACGTACAATGAGCTCCACAATCTGCCTTCTCTTTTCATCAGTCATCTTCCGTCTTTGGTCAGTAGTCAGATTTAGATCACCTTTTTTGAGGATCTGCCTAGCAATTTCTGCTGGATCATCCGTCTTGAATGCCTTGATGAGCTTTTCTAGTGGGGGCTTGGTGCCCTTGCCAGAATCGGTGTAAATCTCATCAGAGACCATCACCCGGTACAGATCCTTTATCTTTCCAAGCTTATAATCAAGTGCAGGGTCAGGCTTTACCAAAATTTCAAATTTTTCACCCTCAAATGAGTATCTCACCACTGTAACTTCGGCCATAGATGGAATAATTGATATTATTTGTTATTTATACCTAAAAAAACACATATCTGTACTTTCAGAGTCATCATCAAGATTTTTATTGGGACTAGAAAAAATTTGTTCATAATTTGCCTTCTCTAGAAGTTATCAATAAAGACAACAAAAAGATCTCTGTAAAGATCAAAGACATTCCACTACAATATGCAAATGCTCTCAGGCGCGTATGCCTCAACGGCATTCCCATCTTTGCAATTGACACCGTAGATATTATTGAAAACACATCAATATTTCCCGATGAAGGACTAGCACATAGACTTGGATTGATTCCCCTAAAAACAATGCCAGGTGAATACAATGAGCAGGTAAAATGCCAATGCCAAAGCAAGGCAGGTTGCTCCAACTGTAAAATAATGCTAGTCTTGGATTCAGGAGAGTCTGACGTTGTAAAGACCGTCATGTCAAGCGATCTAACATCAGAAGACGACACAGTAAAACCCGTTTCAGACAGAATTCCGATTGTACAGATGGCACCAGGTCAAAGAGTTAAGGCAGAATGCTATGCAAGACTTGGAAGGGGCACTGAACATGCCAAATGGAACTCGTCGAATATAGCAACCCTGACAGAGACAGACAACGATGACGAACGGATACTCACAGTGGAATCTACAGGGGCACTTGATCCAGAACAGATCATTCAAGCAGGAATTGCCGAGCTCAGTGACAGAATTGCAGAATTCAAAGACACCATAGAGGCCATTCAAGCATAGACATTATATTTGGGTTTTAAATCGCAATAATCACATGGCCAACCAGATAGTTTTACGCATTGTAAAGGATCTCAAAAAAGCATCAATTACAAACAAAGCCCCAATATGGTCAAAGCTTGCAGAATATGCACAAAAACCATCCATTGCAAGACGTAACATCAACTTGTACAAGATCGACAAACTAACAAAGGATAACGACACAGTAGTTTTTCCAGGTAAGGTTTTGGGCACAGGTAACATGTCACACAAAATTACACTTTACTCATTTTCAATCTCAAACACTGCCGCATCAAAGATACTTGAAAGGGGAGGCACAGTTATAGATCATTCTGAGATGATTGAGCGAAATCCCACAGGAAAGGAGGTCATACTACTTGGATAATCAAAGTGTCACCATGACCTACAGTCAAGATACAAATGATGTCATAGAACATACCAAACAATCAGAAGACATACCCCCGATGAAAGTCAACAGTCCCATAGTAGTTGATGCCACAAATCATATTGCAGGAAGACTTGCTACACACGTTGCAAAATTGCTACTACAGGATAACAGAGTCTCAATTGTCAACTGTGAGAAAATTATGATCAGTGGAACACGCTCAGCAATAATCAAAGAATATAGAGATTTTTTGGAGATTGCAAGTATTCTAAATCCAAAACACGGACCCTTTCATCCCAGAAGACCAGATACAATCATGAAGAGGATGATCCGCGGTATGCTGCCAAGAAAAAAGCCATCAGGCATGGCAGCCCACAAGAGACTCAGAACATACATTGGCTCCCCTAAGGAATTACACGCATTTAAGAAGATTCAATTTGAAAAGGCAAAGATTACCAGAGCATCCGCAAATTATACCACAATGGCGGATCTAAGCAGGACTGTTGGGTGGACTGAATGACTACACCAAAGACTGAGATTTACTTTGCAACACGAAAGACTGCCAGTGCACATGTCTACATCACAAAAGGTAAGGGAAAGGTAAGAATAAACAACATTCCAGTAGAGATGATTCCACAAGAAACCGCGAGAGAAGTGATGTTGGCACCACTTGAGATTGTAGGAGAAATTAGAGACAAAATAGACATATCAGTGAGGGTAAGAGGTGGCGGATACATGGGACAAGCCAGTGCTGCAGCTACAGGCATTGCAAGGGCACTTACAGGGTGGACAAAATCAAAAAAAGAACCAAAAGATCACCCGTTGCCAAAGGCATCTAGACGTGATCTGCGAAACAGAATTTCAGAGTTTGACAAATATCTGATAAGTGGGGACGCAAGAAGAAAGGAACCAAAGAAGTTTGGCGGACCCGGCGCAAGAAGAAGAAAGCAAAAATCATATCGTTAGGTCGTGAAGGTAGTAATCTTAGCAGGCGGCATAGGAACCCGTGGAAGACCATATACGGATTATTTCCCAAAAGCAATGATCCCCATAAACGGAAGACCACTAATAGATCACATCACAAAATACATCAATACATTCAACTTTGTCAGTGAGATTGTTATAGTAGCAAACTTTGGGGGAATGGGAGGGCAGATTAAAAACTATTACAAAAACCGCACAGAAAAGATTGTATTTGTTCAAGATACTGGGCGCGGTACTGGTAGAGACATACTTTGCGCTGAGAAAAAACTGGTAGGAGAGACAGGATTCGTGTTGTGGTTTGTAGACAATCTGTGTGCTATAGATCTGAGTGCAATGAGGAATTATTTTAGACAAAAAAAGAGCATAGCTTGCATCGCCACACGAACAAGAAGAAAGGAAGAGACAGGATTTGCAGTGGTAAAAGACGGCATGATCAGACAATTCAAAGAAAAACCCAAGATTAATCTTCAAATGTCCGAATGCCTCGGCATATACATGCTACAAAAAAAGATACTAGATAGAATTAAGGAAAAAAGAGTTGATGCAGTTAACCTGTCATATGACATTCTAGAGCCACTTGCAGATGAAGGTAAAGTCTGTGCCTTTGATATAGGCAATACAGATTGGATAGATGCCGAGTCACCTGTAATACTGGAACGGAACAAAAGAATTGTCCAAAAAATCACAAGACAGATGGAACGTCGGACTGTTGCTCAAACTCTGTGATCTGCGCCTCAAACTGTAGTGTTTGGGCTATGTCGTCTAGTCCTTCTAGTAGGATCTTCTTCCTATGATAGTCTAGCTCAAACTGGATCCGTCCTGAACTAGTTCTAATTGTTTGAGTAGACAGATCCACCTCCACCTCTTCATGTTCGGAGAGTAGCATGCCTACGGATTCCCGATTCAGACGCACTGGCAGTACCCCATTCTTGAAACAGTTGCTGTAAAATATGTCCGCAAAAGAAGGAGCAATAACCACGGAAAAACCATGGTCGGCAAGTGCCCACACAGCATGTTCGCGACTAGAGCCGCACCCAAAGTTATCACCTGCAACAAGTATCTTCGAGTTTTTGTATCGCGGATCATTTAGTATAAAATCTGGCTTTGGATGCTCTCTGTCATCATACCGCCAGTCATAAAATAGATACTTGCCAAATCCAGATTTTTGGACAAGTTTGAGGAACTGTTTTGGAACTATCTGATCAGTATCCACATTTGTCTTGCCAAGCGGGGTAACTATACTCTTGATTTTCGTAAACGGCTTCATGTCAGTTCAGATCCATGGATCTTACATCCACAAAATGTCCCTCAATTGCAGCCGCGGCAGCCATCACCGGACTCACCAAATGAGTTCTACCACCGGTGCCCTGCCTGCCCTCAAAATTCCTGTTTGAGGTGCTTGCACATCTCTCTCCGGATGTAAGTATATCTGGATTCATTCCAAGACACATACTACATCCAGACTCTCTCCACTCAAAGCCAGCATCGATAAAGATCTTATCAAGATGCATCTCTTCGGCCTGCCTTTTTACCATCTGAGAACCTGGTACCACCATAGCCCTCACATCATGAGCAACTTTTCTACCCTTTATCGCCAGCGATGCCTCAACCAAATCCTCAAGGCGTGCGTTGGTGCAAGAGCCTATGAATACCCTATCAATAAAGATATCAGTTATTGCCATACCCGATTCAAGTTCCATATATTCAAGTGCCCTTTGTGCGCTTTTCTTTTGGCCATCATCACCGCCAGAAAAGTCTTCAGGTGTAGGAATGTAATCTGTCACGTCGCAGGTCATACTAGGACTCGTCCCCCAGCTTACTTGAGGCGCAATCTCATCCACATTCATCATGTAACTCTTATCATAATGTGCGCTCCCATCAGTTACAAGTGTCTCCTTCCAACAATCCACCAGAGATTCATAGTTCTTTGGAGTATATTTCTGCCCACGTAGATATGCAAATGTTTTTTCATCAGGAGCCACCAAACCCGCACGAGCACCGGCCTCAATCGACATATTACATATTGTCATGCGTTGTTCCATGGAAAGATCAGATATTGCTTGACCCCGATACTCAAAAACAGAGCCTGTACCTCCCGCCGTGCCAATCTTCCTGATAAGTGACAGTATCATGTCCTTTGCAGTCACTGCATGTGGATTCCTGCGTTTTCCTTCCATTCGGATCTCAAAGGATTTTGGTTTTTCCAACCACAATGTCTGTAATGCAAGCACATGTTCTACCTCGCTGGTACCTATTCCAAACGCAAGTGCACCAAAGGCACCATGAGTTGATGTGTGGCTGTCACCACACACTATTGTAGTACCGGGCAGTGTGATTCCGAGCTGAGGCCCAATAACATGTACGATTCCCTGATTAGGACTATGTACATCAAACAATTGAATGCCAAAGTCCTCACAGTTTTTTTTCAAGGTCTGAATCTGTACAGCAGATATCTGATCCAATATGGGGAGTTTGCGATTTGATGTGGGTACGTTGTGATCTACTGTTGCAATAGTCAGATCTGGCCGCCTCACTTGTCTGTCATTCATACGTAGTCCATCAAATGCTTGGGGGGATGTCACCTCGTGAATTAGGTGCCTGTCGATGTAAATTAGGGAGGGGCCATCCTGCTTACCAACCACCACATGTGCATCCCAAATCTTCTCAAAAAGGGTCTTTCCCATCTCAATCCCCGTCTGGCTTGTATTCAAATAGTCCGCCTGCGGCGATTATCTTGCCAATTATATCTGGGAATGGTTTGATTTTGTAAGTCTGATTTTTGGTAATGTTGAGTACTATATTTGAAGCAAGATCAAGTTCAAGATCATCACCATCAGATATTGCAGAGTATCCATTCTGATCAATCTCAATTGGAAGTAGAAATGCACCGTCCACTGCATTTCTGTAGAATATTCTTGCAAAAGACAGCGCAAGTACTGCCTTTATTCCAGAATGCGACAATGCAATGGGTGCATGCTCTCGTGATGAGCCACACCCAAAGTTCCTGCCAGCTACCACAAAATCACCCTCCCGTACTTTGGAGTGAAAATTTGGATCGAGTCCTTCCATAGCATGCTCTGCAAGTTCAGCATAATCATGAACCTTAAGATACTGACCTGGAATTATGACATCTGTGTCGATGTTATCCCTTTCATATTTTATGGCGCGTCCTTTCAATCAAGATCCCTCGGGTCTGTAATTTTGCCAGTGACAGCAGATGCTGCAGCAACTAAGGGGGATGAGAGATACGTCTGCGAGTCAATATGTCCCATTCGTCCAGGAAAGTTTCTGTTGGTGGTACTGATACATACTTCACCTTCAGCAAGTACACCCATATGTGCACCACAACACGCTCCACACGTAGGAGGGCCCACCGTAGCTCCTGCATCTAAAAAGATCCGCAGTAGACCATCCTCCATTGCTCGTCGATAAATTGAAACTGCTGCAGGAAGTATCTCTGTTCTGATTCGTACTCTTCTTCCTTTGAGGATGCGGGCCGCAGCTTCCAGATCTTCGTATTTAGCACCAGTACATGAGCCTATGTAAGACTTGTCCAGCTCAACTAGCGGTGCTTCTCTTGCAACAGTGGTATTTTCTGGTGAGAATGGTTTTGCCACCATAGGTTCCATTTCATCACCCTCATACTCAAACACTTTGGAGTAATCAGCATCATCATCTCCTGTTACGACACACATGTACTTGGCACCACGATATGACAAATAGTCAATCACTTTCTGGTCGGGCTCAACTATACCATTTTTAGCACCTGCCTCCGTAGTCATGTTACACAAGGTCAGCCGCCCTTCCACCGACATATCACGGATTCCAGTTCCTCCAAATTGCATAGTCTTGTATGCAGCACCGTCTGTCCCTATATCTCCTATGATCTTCAATATGAGATCCTTTGCCATTACATGATTAGGTAGTTTCCCGTTAAGCTGAAAATATAGAGTCTCTGGAACTCTGAACCAGATATTACCATTGAGCAGTACATATGCTATATCCGTATGTCCAAGACCACACGCAAATGCCCCAAGTGCACCAGTGGTGTTTGTATGAGAGTCACCACCCACATAGACATCACCAGGCATTACCATAGCTTCCTCATGTGAGAGTGTATGACATATCCCATACTGGCCCATGCCATACTTGAAGTGCTTTTCGATTCCATAGTTTTTGGTAAAGTTTTGTAGTTTTACTATATTCTCAGCCGAGATCTTTTCAGCAGAAGGTACAAAATGATCTTCGGCAACCCACACCTTAGTAGGATCCCACAATCTGTCTACATTTATGCCCCGTTTCTTTAACTTGTCAAATACTTTGATGACGCCAGGGCCCGACACATCATGAACCATTACCTTATCTACGTTTGCAAATATTACGTCTCCGGGGGAAACTCGATTTTTGTTGGATGCCCGCGCAAGAATCTTTTCTACTATATTCATGATCGACAAAACCAGTATTGTAGATTAAAATCTTTTCAGAACAATAAAAAAGAAAGACCAAGCCAATATAATCATGTATTTGACAGTAAATCCACTACACATTGAAAAAAAAGAGGGCAGATTTGATCTCTTCAAGACGCTTTTGGATACACTGCAAAATAATCACACAGTGCTCAATGACGGCGACATACTAGTAATTTCAACAAAATTTGTGTCAAACTCTCAAGGAAGAATAATCAGGATGACAGATGTAAAAACAACCACTCAAAGCAACATACTATCAAAAAAATTTCAACTAGATGCCAAAGTTGCAGAAATTATACTAAGAGAATCTGATCACATCTTTGGAGGTATTGCAGGATTTGTCATGGCGTCAACAGGAGGCATCATGGCACCAAATGCAGGCATAGACAAGTCAAATGCAAAAAGAGACGCGATGATACTTTATCCTGAGGATCCTCACCTAGTAGCAGAACAAATACACAGAAAAGTCTTTCTGGAATTCAAAATACACGTTGGGGTGGTGCTTGTAGACAGCAGATTGATGCCAGCAAGGACAGGGACATCAGGGGTCGCCGTGGCGTGTGCGGGAATTGAGCCAGTACGAGATATGAGGGCAGAAAGAGATCTTGACGGGAATATGCTCAAGGTGACATCTCAGGCTGTGGCAGACAGTATAGCAACCATTGCCAATCTCATGATGGGTGAGGGTTCTGAGTCAAGACCCTTTGCAATAGTGAGTAATTCAGGGGCGATGTTGACTAGCAGGAAGATCAATAGAAATGAGACTGCAATCACACCAGAACGGTGCGTATACGTAAGGAGTCTCTCAGAGCAAGAACAAGCAAAAGATCAAATCGGCCAGAAGATGGAATTACAAACCATTGGAATCGCAGAATCCGAGTCACAGAATCCCACCTAGAGTACTAAAACCGTCTCTAGCAGGTGTAAAATGTCCAGAAATTAAAATTATAAGTGAAGATATTAGACAAAAAGTAATGAAAAAAGAGTTTGTCGTACGAAGTATTGATGCCGCGCCAGACGGCCTGCCATATGTGGTGGTATCACTGTCATCGATCAAGGACCTAAAAGAGAATACCAATATTCCACCCTCAATGTTTGACAGTCCAAAGGTCATGGGGTTTACCAACATGAACGACATGATGAAAGATCTCAACAGGATGTTCTCAGGAGGAGGATTGCCTGGAATGCAGGGAGGAATCACCCAACTCAAGCTAGACATACATGAATACAAAAACATGGGGCTAAGTGTGGGTGACAAAGTGTTTCTTGAGCTGACAAAGGAAGAAACAACTGGTGTGTGACTCAGATAGTAGTCAGGTACTTCCAAGCATAAAAGATTCCCACTGTAGAGATCACAAACAGCATTGGTTTCCACGCAAAGACAGGAAGGGCCGGAGTTGTAAGTTTGACCCTATAATTGTCAATTATTGCATTAACGTTCTTTTTGATCTTGCCATGCCATATATCATAATCTACATGATATTTCTTGAGTATTGTTTCAATCTCATATACCACAGGTGTTCTTTGTGAGAAGAGATGTTGTAGATAGTCTCGCGATACCTCCACTTCTGCATGGATCCCAACAAGTCCTTTCTTGAGGTCAACCATTCGTACATGCATCTCCCATGGTTTTTTCAGTTTGAGGTTCATACCATGTCCTATTTGGTTTGGTTGCCGGTGTTCAAACTTGACTTTTGTAAATCCTTCAGATGCGAGGATCCCAACAAGTTCGTCAAAGCTCTTTCTTACCACTACATGAAGTTGCTCCACGCCCGTGCAGTCAATATTGATTCGGTGTCGTAGTCCATCAAGAAAGGACACGGTCTTGGGGTATTTGGTAAGATACTCCATAACAGAGACCCGAAATAACTTCTATTTAAAGCAGGTCAACATTATCGAGAATCATAAAAGAAGGGATTCACAGTTGCATGTCATGTCTTCTTCTGAGTCCATAGCTTTGAATGTTTTTCAGCCACCTGTGTGTTGTTCTCTGCGGTGTGTTTAGATTCTTAATGATTTGTTTCTGCCTATAACCTTGTTTTCTTTGTATGCATGTAAGCAGCCTCATTATTGCTTTAGGAACTGTTTCCTTTTTTTTCCAAGCGTTGTATGCGCGCGATACTTGTGTTTGGCTGAAATTTTATTTTCACACCATGTGTTAATTGACCCGTAAAATAGATCTTTTTCATTTACGTCCATTATCAATATTATTTACTATTATATCTTCACGGTAAATTGATAAAATTCTCACGAGTATATCTTTTAACAGATTTGAGATGTACGTTAATTTACGAGCGTTGCTATAGTGCATTGACAGAGAGCATCTACAAAAATTACATGCTCCCGTCGGGATTTGAACCCGAGATCACTGCCTTGAGAGGGCAGTATGCTTAGCCGGACTACACCACAGGAGCTTGATGACAAACAACCCCAATCTCAATTTAAAGGAAGGGTTTTGACTTGATGTGTTTGTAAACAATTGTCTGTCCAGTGTTTTATACAAACACACAAACACGAGTTGTATATGGAACTAGAAAAATTTTTGACGAGTAATGGCCTACATGAAATTCCCATAGCAATGACTGGATGCAGGGCGCATGGAAATCCATTTGATTCGTGCGACTATGATATTGCAGTATTTGATGAAAGTCAGCAGAATTGTCAGGTTCTTCCATATGAGGGACAATTTGTGAACGTACATCACCATTCCATTAATGAGACGCGAACAAGTAAGCTGATCCATTTGTATGGAATGCAGATAATGTCAGATGGCTCGTTGGAGTTGGGCGGATTCCTAACGAGATTAGAGGAGAGACGTTCCAAGATATTTAAGGATCACGCAAGAAACTGTCTCATAGAATCCATGTTCTGTTGTCAGAAATGCATAACAGGATTACAGGACTCGGATGTGTTTTCTGCATGTTGGCAAAAATGTGCTTCATATCTTCTAGCAGACGCGGTGTTTGCACTAAATCAAAAACCCCCCAGTCCATCCCACATGCTAGAAACAACACGCAAGTTGTGGAAAAATGATACAAATGAAAAGATGTCACAGATAACCCAAACGCTTGGAATTGAGAGGGCCACACCCTCGCTACTAGAACGGATGCTGAAATCTACAATTGGTTTTTCAGACGTTACAAAAAATGGTGAACACACCCAAGCTATCAAGAACAAACACAATAATTTTGTGAAAAACGCAATGCTTTCTGACTGTTATTTTTATCTAGGATATATTAACAAGACAAACTTTCTCAAGATACGGTATTCGATTTCTGCCAATCCAGATCTAATCCACATGCTGAAAGTAGCATTCGATCTAGAAGCAGATCCCACCACAACACTAAGGCACGCACATGTAATTCAAGACATGAGTCAAGATATTTTACATTCCACATCAGAATAGGTGTCGGGCCACATACATGCTCCAATAAAACTGTCAAAGTCACATCATCAAAATAGAAAACAGAATATTAGAACATACACAAATTTTAGTTATTCGTTGACGTACAGAGAAATTCTCATCCACAGAATATAACTTGATCTGTATATGAGCAGGCATATCAAACTATCAGTAACACAAAAAAGATAAAGTGCTTTACATAAATGCACATGCATGAAAGGACTCTGCCGGAAGTGCTTTTCATCAAATGTAGACATCATCATTGTGGATGGCATTCCAATTTGCAAGACGTGTAGCAAGTCAAAATAATGAGGGTCTATTCACTAGCCTTAAACTCGTCTCGAGTCATCCTCAAGATCACTTTCTCACCTACTCCCCAAATATCAGATTTAGAAAGTATCTTAGAATGCACCAGTCCATCACTCACCTCAACTGACTCTATCTCATTTGTGTCTGGATTTCTGTGAATCCGTTTTATTTTGCCTGTCTTGTGGCCATCAATGTCAACCACTTGTATTCCGGTTCGTATAGGAGGTCTGCTCAGAAGTAGTGTCTCATTAGAAAACTTGTCGATATAATCCTCTGGAAGAAAATAGTCCTTATGAAATCCTTGATGAATGGTTACACCAGAGACCACAAGTGTGTCACGGTTTATGTGAATGTGTTTTACCTTTCCATACTCAATTCCTTCCCTATCTATGACTTTTTTGCCTGCAAAGTCATCTGCTGTAACCAAATTTGCTGGCATTCCTTCCAACTTAACTGACATGTATACAGTTAGACGAATTTATTTATCATGACTAATATCACAATTTCCTACTAATGAGGTCAAAAAGTACTTTATTTCCAACCAATGTCTTAAATTTCAATTCAAAAAACAGTACATATAGCGACGCTTGTAAATTCATGTACATTAATTCCTGTACATCTGGCTGAACACGGGCGTGTCGTACCCGCGTAACATTTTGCCTACCATTCCCTGGAGCTGCCTGTACTGGATCCCTAGCGATATTCTGATGCCAGCGGCCAACATGATGAACGTGTCTGCGTACTGGTACGAGGCGCCGACCTTGCCCTTGTTTGCGCGCCTTACGTCGTCTTCCCACCTAGGATCATGCTCTATGATCAGATCCGCGCCGCGTTTGACGTATTTTTCGTTATCTGTTTTGGCTATCGCGGTGCCACGTGTCCGGCTCACGGGCAGTCTCCTCCCCAACGGACTGGCCGCGCCACCGCTTCATTCTTAAATCCATATTCTGCAAGTATACATTGTGCCTGACATCTCTGTCCCATCATTTTGAGTACTGGTGGGATAACATGTCTTGCACACTTGACTTCTAATGTAAAAAATACCTGACTGACATGAAAAAAATACTAGGCTAGGCATGTCTACTGGCACAATTAGGAAACACAGTTTTTAAACACGAAACCAGATAAATGATTAAAATGGTAGTTATCAATGAGATTAAATTACTTGATAAGAACTTGTGTGCATATGACTAATGTGGATTCTTTCAGGGCCACCTTAAGAACCATCGGTAGGAAGACTATGAAAGCACACTCAGTAATGTTACTAGCAGTATCACATAATGGAAAGATATATTTTTCAAGGCACAGACCAGACTCTGACTGGTTCAAAAACGCACTTGCGCATCCCAAAGTCATCGTACAATATGACGGCACAACATATCACGGAAAGGCTAGCTCTGTGGACGACGAGGAACTATGTAGAAAGATATCCAAACTAAAATACCCAGGTGAACCCCGTGCAGATGAAAGAAGAGTAGTACTTGAAGTCACACTATATGAACAATAGTGCTCAGGCCCCTCCTATCAATCTCCACATCATTTTCAAATTCACTAACGGTCACCGTAAATGATATAACATCACGTTGATGTGCATTCTCAGCATGCATACGAAGGTGTATATCCATAAAGTCAAATTCCTCGTTTGGTAGATTGTTCTCCTCCAAGTAGGCGTTGCAGGTGGATTCTATCCGAAATCTAGAGTCCTTAAAGTGTAATCCCAACTTCATCTTTCTACCTTTTCTACCACTTGCCTTGACGTTGACATCAATAACTCCAGGTTGTGCCTCGGTGTAACTTGACTTGCCATTCACGAATACACCTATTTCCAGAGGTTTACCAGCTGTAGATTCTGCCATCTTCTGGATGCCATCATTCATGATGACATCCACTGCCTTGATGGTCTGGCCCACTTTGGCAATCCAGTGATTTGTCTTTTGAATTGTGGCCCGTATTTCTGCTCGCCGCCTTTTGTCATCCACGTCAGGAAGTTTGTAATAGTCCACCCATGCCTCATAGTCATGAGAAATATCTTCAATAAAGTCCATACATGTCCTTTTGTATTCGTTTACGTCATTGGTTCTCTCTGATGCATCATCAGTGCGCATTCCATCATAATCCATCGGCATGGCCATGAAAAAAGACACATACTATTAGTTAAAAAATCAATCTCAGGTACTGATTAATAGGAACAATTGTGAGGCTGCTTGTAACATGATGTTGTTTTCTGAGATAACAGGTGATCTTCAGACCAATTTGAAGATGAATATTGCACAGATACGTATTCTGTTAAAAAAAAGCCCCGCCCTAGGATATGCAAGAATTGTGGAGATAGGCAAAGAGGTGGGTAAAAAATACGGTATCAAGCTTGTGGTAAATTTTCCAAAGGAGGGCAGAATAGATGAATTCAACATGTATGGAAAAAGGGATTTGAGCTTGATTGTAGACTATGATCGTAAAAGATTTCCGATTGACAGAAACATCATCAAGACAAAAGCCAAAGAGACACTTGGTAATGTTCAGGTTTCAGACGCGTACATGTATGAAAACAAGGAAGGGGTAAGGGTATACACCGATAACTGGAAGATTGACATACTACCCCATTCTGTTCATATCTGGACAGAGTTCACTTGTGAGGTGACCAAATTTTGCGACTGGCTGTTGGAACATGCATATGAAATGAGGAGTAGGCAAATCTAACTTACTTTGAGTTTTTCCAATAGGCCGTGGGCCTCATAATTTTCAGGCTCTAACTTTATTATCTTCCTACAACAATCTATTGCTTCATCTTTCTGATGCAAAGACAGATGTGTATTAGTTTTCAGCATAAGTGCCTCAACATCATCTGATTTTAGGGACAGTGATCTTTCAAAGTACGGCAATGCCTTTTTAGGATCCTCAACCATAAAGTAGATGCTGCCCATAATGAACATAAAATTTGAATCATCAGAATATTGAGATTCGATCTTGTGGCCAAATTCTAGAGCATCAGCATACTCACCATCTCTAACCAGTTTCTTGAGACGACGTTTTGGATAATTGAAGATACTTACCATGGTAAATCAACATCTAGGAAAAATCAATCCAGCCAAAGTGGTGGTGCCTCACTTGTTTCTGATTCTGTCTGGGTAGGAATTCTCACTATTCCTTCTTTGATGAGGTATTGTATGCCTTGTACGAATGAGTTATCATCGATCTGTCCGTCTGCCCACCATCCCGCATTGTTCTTTACCCAAGAGGGGATCTGGTTGTTTCCAGTGCCTGTACTTGGTGCAGTGGGCGGAATCTTCATGATCCCTTCTTTGATGAGGTATTGTATGCCTTGTACGAATGAGTTATCATCGATCTGTCCGTCTGCCCACCATCCCGCATTGTTCTTTACCCAAGAGGGAATACTTTGGCCGGTACCAGTCAGGTCATCAGTTCGATGCTCAGATATTGGAATGGTGATCTCAACATAGTCATCCATAGTAGCAGGAACGCGGTTTTCTGGGGCAAGTCCATAAATCCATATCACATATTTGGCCGTGCCAAGCTCCTCGTTTACCGTCATATCGATAATCGACTGCCCCGAAGGAGAATACAAGAATTGTCGGCCTTCATCGTGTGCAATTGAGCGAATGGGAACTTGATTCTCGTCTACTACCAACAAATCATATTGTACTTGATTTAGGAATTCTGTGTCATCATATTTGCTGATAAACTTGATCAACCACTCCATTTCACATCCCTGTATGGGATATTCTGGACCATAAATTACATGTACTTGATATTGGAAATTCTTTGAAGGTTTTTTTATGCTGACCTTTTCAAAACTTTGTGGGCATCCTTTGGCAATTTGTTCATTCTTTGTAGATGCTATTCCTTCAAATGGACTCTGCTGCACATTTTCCTTGTAATCTAACAGCTCAAATTGATATTCTGGGGGTGGGATTCCTTCTGAGACATGAGTTAGTGTTGCAGCCTTTATCGGGAAAGGAAAGTCATCCACAAGCCAGACTTTGCTTACATAGCCACCAGTCTTCCAAGTGATCACTACTGTTTCCCATGTCCCTGCAGGAACGGTAACATTCTCAATTGCGGTGGGGAGGATTTGTTCACCTCCTATATTTGCAATCTTTCCCCATGATATATCACGAAATGCTTTTGGTCCTTCGCCACCCGAGTCGCCATATTCTGTTGCAAATGCAGACAGCCAAACAATCGACGATTTGAATGCACTTGCATAAGTGTCCAATTCGATACTGCTACCTGTTGGTTCTGGTGCAAGCTTACCCAGATTCATTTCACCAACAATTATCTTGCTCCCATCATACACCACAACTTCGGCAACCCATTGCTCCTCCGTTTCGATCTTGACATCTCCCTTAAACCAAATATTCATGGTAAAAGATGCACATTCCTTATAATCCACATGACACATTCTATATGAAAAGTAATCTCCTTGCTTGAGACCTTCACCCGCATACCATTCACCATCCTTGTCCACTCCACCAGATTGAAACTGCGCATAAGTGGGCATCACGACTGTACTAATAAGCAAGATTGTAGCCAACGGTATTACGAAAAACAGTGACTTCAAATCAAGAAAAAGTACTGTAGTAGGTTAGTTAAAGGTTATTCAAATGCAAATAGAAAAAACACAACGTGTCTGGGTGGACGCATATGTTCGTTAGTAAGGTGTTTCTGCACACTAAATACGCAAATATAGAGGAATGCTGTCAAGTTTTCAGTATGTGTGAATGCACCAAAATCCATTTGTATGAAGTCGAGTTCAAGCTAGATGGCATGATTGTAGTTCCTACACATAAAAATTGTGGTTTTGCCCTAGATGAAAAACAATCCACAAAGTTCACCGCCGAACTAGTAAAATCATGGGGCATCAAGGAAGATGAAGACGAATAAAAAAAAGGAAAATGAACAGCTGCTAGTGCTCAGCGTTTGCGCAAACTTCTAATTTGCAATCACATGTAGAGTCACAGAAGCATTCACTCTGCATTGTACAGTCGCAGTCAGTATTATTTTCTGCCTGCGCTGCGCAACCACATGCTGCATCTGACATAGTAATGAGGAGGCATCACTACTTTAAAAATGTATTTTAAGAGAAACTCTGTTCTATAGTCCTGAAATCAGTTCGCTATTTAAGACGTAAGCTAGGCAAACGATACGTTTGGAATAGGGGAAAGCAACACAGAATCATGGCAAAGCTTGATCCCATCAAGGTGAAATACATCATACGGCAGAAGGAACTTGGTAGGAGTACAGGCGAGATAGCACTGGAAATGAAGGTGTGTGGGCGATGGATCCAAAAGTTGTATGCTAGGTATCTTGCCACAGGAAAGATTCCGGCTCTTGGGAGGCCCGGCAGGCCGTTGGCGGTCATCGCCGACAGGATGCGCACGCGGGTATCAGAATACTTTGGACAATACCGAATAGGCACCGTGGGAATTGAGAAGGCGCTGGACCTGCGCGGAATCCATATACCTCATAATACCATACACAGGATAATGAGGGATGGGGCGATGGCCACAAAACAGCCAAAAAAGTCACGCAGGCTTAAATGGGTGCGATATGAACGCACGCACTCCAACTCTTTGTGGCACACCGACTATAAACTCCTAGATGATGGCAGGTGGTTCATAGCGTATCAGGACGATGCCTCGCGGTTCATAGCCGGATATGGTGTGTTTGCACATGCCACGGGTAGGCACGCAATAGAGGTACTGCACACTGCCATAAAAAAGCACGGCAGGCCGGCGTCAATCCTGACTGACCGCGGCAGTCAGTTCTATGCCAGTGAGTCCGAGCATAAGAAAAAGGGGGCATCCGAGTTTGAGCAGGAACTAGTCAGGCTAGAGATAAGGCACATACTTGCACGTGTCAACCACCAGCGAACGGGATAGGATGAAAACAGTAATAAATCACTAGAGATAAGGCACATACTCGCACGTGTCAACCACCCCCAGACAAACGGCAAGCTGGAGCGATTCCATGGGGAGATACAACGCAAACAAAAGTGGTTTTCAGATATTCATGAGCTTGTCCATTGGTGGAACCACATCCGGCCCCATATGTCGCTTGACTGAGACTCTCTGGAAACACCCGCCAAAGCATTTGTACGTAAAATGCCACCAAAGGGAACCAGCGTTATAGATGCGCAATCAGGGGAGGTGTATGATGTCGAGTAGGGGGCGAACTGATTTCGGGATTGCACAAGACGCTAAATTTTCCGATATGCTTATATATTAGACTTTAGAAAATGTTAAATATTACTATAATTAGTTTTGCGAGGTTAAAGGTTGGTAAAAAATATAAATCCAAAAGATAGATGTCCCAGATGCGGGAAAGGCTCATTAGTTACTGATGCTAGCACTGGTGAGAATTTCTGTGGCAAATGTGGATTTGTCATTACTGACAAAATTGAAGAGTCTGGACCCGAATGGAGATCATTTTCAAATGAGGGAGAAAACAAGAGCAGAGCAGGAGTTCCCACATCCTTGGCAATGCACGACATGGGACTTGCCACTGTAATCAATCCACAAAACAGAGATGCAACAGGAAAACCACTCACTGCATCAATGAAGAGCACCATAGAAAGACTCAGAACATGGGACAGTAGGAGTCAAGTTCACGAACCAGTAGACAGAAATTTCAGACAAGCATTCAGCGAACTGGACAGACTTAAGGACAAGCTGGCAGTAGGAGACTCTGTAATTGAAAAAGCTGCATACATCTATAGAAAAGCATTAGAAAAGGGACTGGTCAGAGGGCGTTCAATTTCGGCACTCATAGCATCTGCACTTTATGCAGCGTGTAGAGATACTGAAACTCCAAGAACGCTTAAAGATATAGGTCAAGCAAGTAATATCAAGAGAAAAGACATTGCTAGATGCTACAGACTGCTATTGAGAGAGTTGAATTTGAAGATGCCAGTAGTCGATCCCATAAAATGCATTTCCAGAATTGCAAGCAAAGCAGGACTATCAGAAAAGACAAAAAGAAAAGCCACAAAAATTCTCCACACAGCAGAAGAGAACAAGATTTCCGCAGGTAAGGATCCCATGGGTCTTGCAGCGGCTGCATTGTATGTTGCATGTGTCACCAACGGTGAAAACAAAACCCAACGAGATGTTGCAGAAGCAGCAGGGGTAACAGAAGTCACAATCAGAAACAGATACAAAGGACTAAAAATTGCGCTGAACCTTTAATCTAAAATAGTATTCACCCACAATGACTGCTAATGAAAGTGCACCAGAAATCAGAAGCAATGCCTCAATGGTCACAATCATGGAATGTAAAAATGCCGCATTTGTGGTAATATTATTGATCTGGGCCACAAGCATTACATATGCAAAAACAAAATAGTTAATCCCCCAATGAATAAGCAATGCAGCAACAAACCCAAAACGAAAATAAACCCAACCAAGTATGATGCCGCTAACTGTTGCCTGTGCAAGTTTTCCTTCAGTCCAAGACCCGCCAAACATTACATGCGCAAGGCCAAATAGTATACCCGCCAGAATGATGAGAATCAATGCATTTCGAGCATTGTAAATGTGTAAATTTGGAGTAGGATTCCAGAGAGTTCTAAAAAAATGTCTTATAGACATCTTGTGAGAATAAAAGGCAAATAGTGGCAATCCAATTAAGAGTACTCTGAATCCAGCTTCCTCAACCAATGGAGACATACTAGTATAAAAAAACAGGATAAGATCGTTCTCTATTGGTGGAGGCACCGTAGTAATGCCGACACTCTCTTGTACAAGGTGAATGACAGCAGAAGCAAATACAATTATTGAAAACCATTTCACGATATGAACCATATAGTTTGATCTAAGTTCAGTACTAGTCCTAGAAAGCATACTAGATATTGTGCTGGCAAATCCTGTCTTTGGACCCAGTATTGCAACTACAAACAATATTACATAAGTAGACCATAATACTACAAACACATCACCTATTGTAATACTTGAAAAGAATCCCAGATCAAAATCACCGAGTTCGATTAACGCGCCCAAAGGCAGCTCAAAGTTGATCTCTTCACCTATATCACTATGAAACATTATGAGCATACCAATTGGAAATGACGACAACATCATTCCAAAAATTACACACAAAAATGCAGAATGTGAAATTGTCACAATATCGAGCAATCTATTTAGTTTTTGCAACGTGCATCTAATGAAGTTCGATGCTTGATTCTTGGAATCCCAAATTGATCAGAGTATCTTTAATAGTGTCCCTGTGGTCACCTTGTAAAAAGATATAGCCTTCTTTGGCAGTACCCCCACACGCATATTTGTTCTTGAGCTCTTTTGCGACAGTCTCCAGATTATTTAATTTGGGATCCAGGCCCTCTATCATAGTACCCTTTTTCTTAAACCTACGTGTCTCTAAGCGGATAATAATTTTAGTGCTATCTTTAGCAAGTTCACCACAGGCACACAGGTCTTCAGGTAGACCACATATACTACAAATTACTGCCATATGTTCGAATTGGTTTCATAATGCACACTATTAAGCCTTATTTGAGATGTATAGATAAATAAAATGACATGTTTTGTAGTAAAGGACGTGAAATCGCGTGACAAATGAACTTACTAAAAAGGCCGCAGAGATGCTACTACAGGGTGCAAGCTTGCTTGGCCAACCATGTCCGTATTGTTCTGGAGTTCGAGTGATGAAGGATGGCTATGCTCTGTGTGTAAGCTGTGGGCGTGAGCCAAGAGAAAGAAATGTGCCTAAGGCAGAAGGTATCACGGGACAGGATCTAAGGACAATGTTGGAAAACAAGCTGTCACAACTATCAGCAGAATTAGAGATAGAATCAGATCACACAAGGCAACAGGAGATTCTAAAGTCAGTAAATGCGATCTTGGATGCTATGGAGAAGCTAAGCAAGTAATAAAGTATTTATGGCAAAATTTTGTATTTGTAATACATATGAGTAGTAAAAAGTCAGCACCGCTTCCGGCATCAAGTGGTGGGCTTATGAGGTTCTTTGAGGACGAAACAAAGGGAGTAAAGGTCGATCCAAAGATCGTAATAACGGTGCCTATAAGCTTAATTGTAGTGTCATGGGCAATCGAGTTACTATTGACCTAGTGAGTAAACGATGTCTGATGAAATAGACGTAGTATCAAACATACATAATAGATTCTCCCTAACACTGATCAATCCGTCATCACATTATTTTTCACTTGTGGCATCACTGGCCATATCCGTTGCAATTGTGATTGCTACTCACCTATGGTATTTGGGATCAGACAGCTTCTGGGTGACAATACCCATAGTAGTTGGTGTCTTGGCCACAACGCAACTAATTGATACGCAATTCACCAAAAAAAAAGAATATTCCAAGTCCTTACACTCGTCACTGTTTGCAAACATGCTTTGGGTAGCAGTGCTACTAGCAGGGATGCCTGCAAGCATCATACTCTCAAAAGAACCGTCGTTGTTTTTCGTAGGATTTGGAATGTTTTTAGCTGCAAGTTTCAGAATCGGAATATATACAACAACGTTAGGGGTCAGCATCAAAAAAGCATGGGCAATATGTCTAGTGCAGCCCTTGGCGATGTTTTTGGTATTGATACCAAACGAATTATGGATTACAGTTCTGGCAGAACCCGTGACTCTAGGATATAGCATAATGTTTTTGGTAATTGCCAGTGCATGGTCAATACTTACTGACAGGGCGGGAAAACCTGGAATGAAGAGTACGCACAGAGTAATCCAAGCATACATTGCATCTCAAGGAAACGACTACACAGAAGTCGAGAAGATCATTGAACAACGTTCCGACAAAACCACCGTATCCACATCACAGATAAGGCTACGTACGAAGGACAATCACGAATTCAGAATGGTGCTACCAGAGATCCATCCAGGACCATTTCACCCAGTAGGAGGTAGCAACATACCATACCTGATTTACAGAAACATGGATTCTTCTGCAATGGTTATGCACAGCATCTCAGATCACGCCCTGAATCTACCATCAAAAAATCAGGTTGAAAACTATCTGAACAATCTGAACAACAGCAGTATCAGGGAAGAAGGCCTCACATGTACAGAGCCGGTGACGGTACAGATCAACAAATCACGCGTGACGGGATTATTGTTTGGAAACAGTCCATTATTACTACTTTCACTGTCACCACACGGGATGGAAGACATACCTAGCTATATCAAGACAGAGATAGAGCAGTATGCCAAAAATAGAAATTACACCAGCACGATGATTGTAGACTGTCATAATGCCATGGGGCCAGAGATAACAGGTGATGATGCTCAAGATATGCTCAAGGCCGCAAAGTCATGTCTGGACTCGCTGATCACAAAAGATAACTTTACGATCGAGTTCGGATATGCAAATTCAGACAACATGGACGTATGGGCAGAAGATCTCGGAATGGGGGGACTTGGTGTGGTTTGTCTGAAGATCAACGGCAAAAAGTACTTTGTAGGATGGGCAGACGCAAACAACATGGAAAACGGAGTCAGAGAAGAGATTGTAGGAATATTTGCAGCTAGAGGATACCGCCTGTTAGAGATATGCACATCAGATACTCATTATGCACCAGTCAAAGCAAGAAACAAGAATGGATATTATCAATTGGGCCTCATAACTGAAACAGACAAGCTTGCAGGTTGGCTGATGAGTATAGCAAAAGTAGCAGAGAAGACAAGTGCTGCAAAATTTGAGATTCTGGAAAACAGAACAGATGTGAGAATTATGGGCCAACGCATATTTGATGATTATTCGAAGGCACTAGATAGAGCATTAGATATCACAAAAAGCTTTCTCATAGGCAGTATAGTTCTCTTCATTACGTCGATGTTCCTATAGTGTTAAGATCATCAAGATGTCCATAAAACTCATCCACAAATGAGTGGAACTTGAATATTGGTACGATCGGTACCCTATCAATGAATGCTAACTCATCCTGGTACAGCGTTACAATTACTGGTACCGCCATTGCACCATGTGTCTTGGAGACATAATTTTTGGTTCTCTCTATCTGCTTGGCAACAGAGGTAGCAAGTGCGCTGCGACCATATCGCTTCCAGTGCTTGCAATCAATAAGCATTGCAATACCAAGCCTAATACCCACCACATCAATCTCCATCCGAGGTTGTGTAAGAATGAGATTCCTCATAACTGCAAATCCACACGAGGATAAGATTTCTGCAGTTAGGCCCTCAAAGTCCCTCCAGCCAAGTGTTTCTGAGATGCGATCTATCGGACTACCATTCTTTAGCAGTTCAATTGCTGCTCTGAGTCTGTCGCCATCACTAAAGAAATATTGTTGATTCTGTATTTCCCCAATTCCGGAAGATGCAAGGTCATCCAAAATATCTTGGGAGAGTACCTCATCAAATCCAGTCACAACAGAAAAATCCTTGGTGGAAATTCCACCTGGGACGATTCCCGGCAAACCACGAATAATTTCATGCCTGTACCGCATCAAGCTTGTTTAAATGTAGGACGTTATAGGTCTTGGGAAGCATCAAACCATCTAGCAAAAATAGGTTTTATTACGCCATGGCCAGATGACCAACATGAAAAGGCTGTTAATGTTGACAATAGTTTTTTTGGTCGTCGTAGCAGTAACAGATTATGCATTTGCAGAAAAAGGTACATTTGTAGATACAGTAAAGTTCATTCAGTATCTTGATGAAAACACCGCACTAGAAGAAGTAAGAAACGAAAACCTAGACATCTACTATTATAGGATTCCCTCAGACAGATTGGAAGGCTCTGAGGCAAGGGATGGTCTGAAGGTATACGACTCGACTGGAGGCTCGTACAGCATACTTGTAAATCCAGCCGAATCCGAAAAATTCAATCCGTTTTCCATAAAGCAGGTAAGATTTGCGCTAAACTATCTAGTAGACAGGAAGCTTATCGTAAATGAACTCATGGGTGGTTTTGGCTCCACATCAATCTCATACTATGGGCAACACGATCCAGAGTATCTATCCATAATAGAACAGTTGGAGTCATTCAACTTCAAGTACAGTCCAAGATTGGCAGAGGCGATGATTTCAGAAGCGATGATAAATAATGGCGCGTCAAAGGAAGAAGGAGTGTGGGTGTTTGGTGGAAGTCCAGTAGAGATCACAGTATTCATCAGAAGTGACGATCCTGTGAGAAAGTCAATAGGCGAGATCCTATCATCCAAACTGCAAGACATAGGATTCACTGTAAACAAGGATTTCGGGGATCTGAACAAGGCGTTTGTGGTAGTTTATGGCTCTGATCCAGCTGAGATGAGATGGAATCTATATACAGAAGGATGGGGCAGATCGGCATTTGTAAAGTATGACTCGGTTGGATTGGGGCAGATGTATGCCCCATGGTTCTCAAACATGCCCGGATTCAACGATCCCAGTTACTGGAACTACAAAAATGAGGAGCTTGACTCGATCACGCAAAAGATCTACGCTGGAGATTTCGACTCGGGAGAGGAACGGACAGAATTGATTCGAGATGCCATCATACTTGGAATTGATGAATCAGTACGTATATTCCTAGCAAGTAAAAGGGATCAGTACGTAACAAACGACGGTATTTCTGGAGTAGTTAATGATTTTGGAGCAGGGGTTCCCAGTAGATTCACCCCAATCAACTCCAGAAGTGATGATGGTGAGTTGGTAATAGGAGTAAAGCAGATCTATCAGGGCGCGTGGAATCCTGTAATGGGCCTAAGTGATACCTATAGCAACCACATATGGGGGATTATTGCTGACCCTGCCACCTTCAAGCACCCATTCACAGGAGAAACTATTCCAGTACGTTCCTCATGGACTGTCAAGACTGGAGGTCCATCTGGAGAGATCGACGTACACAAAGATGCAGTAATATGGAATGTAGAATTGCAGGCATGGGAAAGGGTGTCAGAGAACACAAAAGTCACAAGTATGGTGACATTTGATTTTGAATTCGGCAACTGGCATCATGGACAGAGAATGGACATGAGAGATGTGCTACATTCATTGTACTTTACGATGGAGTGGGGAACACAAACAGATGAGAATGACAAGACATTTGATACTGAATTCACTCCAAGGATATCACAAATAGTAGACACATATGCTGGAATCAGGCAAGTGGACGAAGATACGTTGGAGGTGTATGTAGATTATTGGCATTTTGATGAGGGGGAAATTGGAAGCTGGGCATCACAGTGGAGTGTAATTCCGTGGGAGATCTCTGTTGCAATGGAGCGGGCGGTGATGGACGGAAAGGTATCGTTTTCCAGATCCGGAGCCACAAGTAAGAACATAAATTGGCTCTCATTGATTATTCCAAATGATGCTCACCTGATACAGCAGTACCTAGAAGATCTTAAGGGAGAGATGCACATTCCAGCCTCAATGACAAATAATGTAGAATATGAATATGCCAAAGACAGATATGATGCTGCAATAGGATGGATAGAAAGTAACGATCATGCAGTGATCAGCAACGGTCCGTTCTATCTTGACTCGTACTCACCAGAATCTAGAACCATAACAGTTAATGCATTTACAGACGACACATACGTGTTTGAAGCAGGTCATTGGTCTGACTTTGAGAGAGTTCAACACCCCACAATAAAAGATGTCCAGATTCCAGATATAATACAAGGGAATGCAGGACTTGAGATTATAATCAAAACAGAACACGCCGATGCAATATTGTACTTTTTGACTGGTAATGACGGTACATTAGTATCTTCTGAAACGATCCAAGTTAATGGTGACACTACAAAAATATCTGTTTCAGATGTAAAGACCAGTATGTTGAAACTAGGTGCGGCAGACATGAAAATTTTTGCCATATCTGAAGAAGTGTTGAGACCAGACTTTTATTCCTCAAGTTTTCTTGTGTCAGATTGGTTGGGTACTCTGCCCCATACAACACAAGACGGCATCACAAACGGGTCTGAGGAGAATAAAGGGCAACTCTGGGTTGTTGTTCCACTTGTAGTAATAGTAGTGGTAGCAATAGTCGCAATTTGGAGGTACAAGAAATCAGATGGTCAAACCATACTGCCGGACAATTGACGGTATATTATCAACAGATTCCAGTTTTGAGTATTCCTCAAACAGATTCTGATTCAAGTCATAAAACGTATGTCCCCACTTGAACTTGTCAAGTAACTCAAGTGCTCTATCTGTAAACCCCATAATGAACAGAGATGCAGACAATGCCTCGACGGTAGTCAATTTACCGAGCTTGGAATAGTTTACAGGGTTACCAGCAAGTAGTGGAGGAAGTCTTCGCTTTATCCCCCCAGAGCATTTTGGAAGGATCCCCTCCGCCAAATTCCATGAGCAATCTACACCCACAATATAATTTGCCACGGATTTATCTTTAGGCAGAAGTGTTGTTTCTGCAAAGGGGTCAAGTACTATACTGTTGTCAACCAAAGATCTGACGCTGCTAGCTAAGCCTAGCCTTACAATCTTAGCAGCAGTGCATTTCTTCGGGTCATCTTGACGGAACATTAGCACCCGTAGTTTCATAGCACCTCTCAAGTCTGTGTTGTATTTTGAACTTATGGAATTGCCATATAGTTGAGCTTGTAATACAATCGAGATATCTGCTCATCCTTGAGGATTTGAATCTGCCAAGTAGAATCTGGTAGGTATTTAGCAGGAGTTACAGAGGCTATATCAAATTTTTCCAAGCGCACATCGGACCCCGTATACAACACGTTAAGTATAGTACCGTCAACCTCAACGGTACTGTAAATACCATCAGATGTTCGGGTGGATTCACTTACAGCACATTCTGGATCTGGTCCTATGACGCATTTTCCAGATGCAGTATATACGGCAAGGTTTACGTGTGGCTGATCCGACGCTGAGGGAGTCACTACGGAGCCGGACAGCACTCGCGGGTGTAAGGCATCACCATTTTCTGAGATTTTGGTGGAAACCTGTATGACTGTATGTGAATCTGGTATACGATTGAATTTTTCTATAACTGTATAAGATTCAGATTCTGGTACCTCAATTGAAGGTTTTGGGATCACTTCAAACAGGATGGATTTCGTGTCAAAACCAGCATCTACGATTATTTCATAGAATCCAGCATCAGATGGAGTATCACCTATCATATATTCATAGGTAAACGAACCAGATGGGGATGGCGGTATATTAGTTACCGGACCCAAATGCTTTCCACATATGATAGAGCCGCAGGTAATCTCATGTTCAGATTTTTTGGTTACGCTGACATCAAACTTGTCAAGATGAATTATTCGGCTCAGTTTGCCAGTTACAGTTACAAGATCACCCAAATTATATGTCTGCTTGTCTGTAGATAGTATGAGATCGACATCTCCGACGACCCCAATAGCAAATTCATTTATCACGTCAAATGAGGATTCGGCTGACATGTTGGCATAAGTGGCCCTTGCCATATATTGTCCCTCCGCAAAGATGGCAGGTGGCAGGTCAAATTGGCTCTTAAAATTACCTCCAGGGTCAGGATACACAGATGCTTCAAAAATAGGTGCACCATATAATTTGCCGGGCAGAATTGTTATCTTGACAGCAGGAGGTATAGATAATCCTTGGTCACCTCGATCCTTTTGGAGGACATAACCGGTTACCAATAATTTTTCACCTGCCATATAAGATGACTTTGCAGTACTTAGAATTAGTGGTTTGTGTGTAACATCGGCATCAGGATTAGCGGATACCGTGAAGAAGACAGTATCAGAGAAGGCACCATTTGTTGCAGTTATCTTGTACACACCCAAGTTGGATGCAATGATGGATCTGTCATTGGTAGACTTGAATGAGGTAGGTGTTGCAAATGTTGGTGTTGGCCATGTCCAAGTGAATTTCTGGTTGTCAACGCGCGTCCCAGAATTTATTATAGTTCCGCCAGGTTTGGTCAATGAGATCACCACTGTGTTCTCCCCAGTGTGAGGTAGTACACCAGTAAGACTAACGGTATCGGACAGTCCATAGATCTGCTTGTCAGTGGTGATAAAGAATCCCCTTTCTCCAATGATATCAGTGAACTCTATTGTGGCAGACTGTGACAAGTTCTGGTAGGTGACCTCAACAGTATGACTTCCAGCATCATAAAGTGAGTTAGATACAGGAATTTCAAATGAAAATCTGCCTGACTGATCTGGAATGGCAGTGAATTTGACTCCGATGGCAGATCCATCATCGTCACGGATTGTAAGATTTACCACAGATGTACCAAAGTGTAGAGCAGAGTCAGGGATTTTGCCGATAATCACCATCGTGTCATTCAGCTCATAAGACAAACTGTCAGTAACCAGCATCAGGGAGCCACTTGGAGACACATATGTATCAGGATGTTCTGACACCGTAAATGACTTAATTATAGAACCAATATCACCTGAAACCTTGATTATATAGTCACCAAGCCTGTCAGTTCCTCGAGGTATAGTAAATTCATATTTAAAGCTCCCATCACCATCTAACCTGACAGCATCAAGTATTTTCAAGACAGTACCACCACTAGGAATGCTACTAACTCCCAAGGCAATATTTTTTGTCTGTGAAATTTCAAGATTTAGTGCTTGAATCCAATGCGTATTCAGGCTACCAGTGATCTTAACAGTGTCACCAAGCCCGTACACTTTTCTGTCCGTCTGAAGTGAGATTGTGGCATCATCCTTTGTGTTAGAAACCAAATCAAACGATGCAGTGTATGACTGCTCAGAATACATGCCAAATATCTCATATGTGCCATATACAGGTTGAAGACTAGTTAGAAAGACGGTTGTGGAAAACTTGTTGCCCGTAGGAAATAGATTGCCGGATGCTACCAAATTGCCTAGTGGATCAGATACTCGAAATACAAGTCCTTCAAATGGAATCACTGTACTGACTTGTCCTGCAATCTTGACTGTCTGACCGGGGACGTACTCTGTCTTGTCAGTGGACAGCAAAAGTGTATCTTTATGTGATTCAGGGATAATTGGAACTATAGTATTTATTACAAAAGTAGTTTGAGAGGTAGCTCCGGCGTACGATACAAAGACATTGTAATTACCCACATCAATGCCAAGTACCTTATGTATTTTGACTGTAGTTTCAAAGCTGTTGTTGCGATCCGGATAAAACAGCTCTGTGTGATGATAAGCCGGGCCAGATACTGTCAGAATTATCGGTTCAGGAGAGAGAAAAGGCGACATCTTAAAAATCTGCTCAGATACACGTCCTTCAAGTTTTGCAGTCTCGCCCATTGTATAAGTGTCCTTATCAGATACGATGGATACAGTGACTCCGGTTTCCTTCAGGTATGTCTTTGAGTTGGATTCGCCGGGGACAGATTGAGCAAAACGCCAGTCATCATCAGAGTCAAGGTCGTGGCCGTCATGAATTCTTTGCCAAGACAATGCATTGTTGTGCAAGTCTGTGAGTTGTGGGGTTGCATCAATCACCACACCATTACTGTCATGCAGTTCTACTGTCTCATCAATGTTGGTAAACCATGCAGTATTGTGTGAGAAGATCATGAATTCATTTGGTTTGAGCGTCGTTCCCGTGGGCACCGATAAAGATATCTCCGTGGTAGCAGATATAATCTCCCAGTCACCAATGTCCATCATACCACTAGTAGGATTGTACAATTCCACCCATCCAAAGGTAGGCCCCGAAAGGTCAAGTGATGGGTTTGTATCAAGTTCGTTAATTACTACATGATCGGCTGACAATTGAGCATCAACGGATATTGGAAGATATGCCAAAAAAGGCACAATAAACAAAACAGCTATACTCGGATTCATGGTAAGATTCACCTAACAGTGGCAACAGAGTCATTTTAGAGTGAAATTGAGTAAAAGTTGAGCTAGTTGTTAAAGTCATATGTATGAGAGCGTCGGATTAGTGGGAGTCAACCGTAAAAATGTGTAGATATAGGCACAAACATGCCAGTCACCACTATTTACAAAGTACAGATTAGCACAATTACAAATCATGCCGTGGCTCAGTATTCACAAATCATTTCATCAAAAATCGCAACTCTAACTCATCTTCATTGCCCGGCAGACTCTTGGGACATATTACTCGATAAGAAGGTAGTGATCATGGTGGGACCGGCGAGATTTGAACGCGCGACCTCTGCGTCCCAAACGCAGAATCATACCAAGCTAGACTACGATCCCAGTAACCCGTAAGGATGACCCAATTTAAGCTTGACAGACAACCATTTTAAAGGCACGTCGGCAAACAGAGTCGTGCAGACAGAAGATTATCTCAAAGCAGGAAGGATTGCAGGAGAAGTCAGGGAAGATGTAAGAAAGAAGAATCTTGTTGGGAGAACGGTCTACGAGATATGTGAGGAGATCGAAGGCGAGATAATCAAAAGGGGTGCAAAATGCGCGTTTCCAGTTAATGCAAGTATCAACGAAGTTGCAGCCCACTATACTGCAGAACCTGACGATCCCATAGTAATCAAGGACACAGATCTTGTAAAAATAGATCTAGGGGCACACATTAACGGATACATTGCAGATACGGCGGTGACCATATGCAACGACATAAGCTTTAGTAGGATTATACAAGCTGCAGAGGACGCGTTAAGCAGAGCAATGTCCATGATTAAAACAGGGGTCAAGGCAAGTGATGTAGGTAGAACGATAGAGACATCCATCAAAAAAATGGGCTTTAAGCCAATTGCAAATCTCAGCGGACACTCATTGGACAGATACACCATCCACGCAGGCAAAACAATTCCAAACATGCATATATTTGGGGGTTTTTTATTGTCTGGAGATTCAGCATACGCGTGTGAGCCATTTGTGACCACAGCAGAGGGAGGCGGATTTGTAAGGAATGGAAAAATCAAAAATATCTTTGCGTTGAATACAAGAAAGAAGACGAAAGATAAAGAAGCAGACGAACTTTTGGATTACATATGGAAAGAATTTAACATGTTGCCATTTGCACTAAGATGGCTTACAAAAAAATGGGATGTCAGAAAAGCTAATGAGTTGCTGAATTACTTGGTCAAGAAAAAAGCAATTCAAGCATATCCGATACTGATCGAGATAAACGGACAGAATGTAGCGCAGGCAGAACACACTTTTATTCCAAATGATAACGGAGTCACGATTACCACATACCAAGTTCCCGCCACAGGCAGACATACCTAAGTGTATCTAAAGTTGTATGATAAATATCACATATCCAGCTGCAAAAAATGTATGCAGTGTAAATGATATACTTTTGAAGGTTGAATCAAAAGCTTGTAAAAACAGAAAATTGAGAACCGCTTTTATTCACTACAAAACAAGGATGACAAACCAGGGCCCCGCACCTGCAGAGTTTACTGCTGCAATCCTGTATTCGTACGTCACATTTTCAGTCAAGCCTGTCACAGTAGCTGTTGTGTTCGTAGATATGTCGTCGTTGAGTGAGGTCCACACTTTTGCATCCTCTTGTTTGTACTGTATTGTATAATCAGTTATGTCAGAGATACCCGTGTAAGTGGGAGCTTTCCAGTGTAGAGTAGTCTGTAAGGTAATACTAGTGTCCGCCCATACACCAGTCACATAGCCAGGCACGCTCGATTTAGGCGTTGCAGATGCTGTATATGACCAGAATCCGGTGGCTAAATCATTGACTGCCGCGACCCTGAATGAATATTCCAATCCCGGATCCAAGTCAGTTATAGTTACTGTAGTGGATGTATTCTTCTTATCGGCAAACGTTTGGAATTCATTAGTGCCTACTCTATACTGCACCACATAATCAGTTATGGCAGAGCCACCGTTGTTTGTAGGGACCGTCCAAGAGAGGGTGACCTGCTCAAATCCTGCGATGGCTTTCAGATCCGTCGGGATGCCTGGTGCCCCTGCGATGGCCGACGCACTAGTACTTGGCCCCATACCGTAGGAATTAAGTGCGGCCACACTAAATTCGTAGTGTCTACCGTTTACTAGATCTGATACTGTAGCAGTGGTGTTCTTGCCGTTCCAGACAATATACCATGCTGAAGTGATACCTGATTCATGGTATCTACGCGTTACAGTATACTCGGTTATGCTGGAGCCGCCGATATCTACGGGTGTCGTCCATGAGAGCTTTACAGAACCATCACCAGATATAGCTGTCAATTCGGTCGGGACGCTAGGTACGGTTCCTGGCGTGGCAGCAACCGTGACGGACCACGTTCCCTGATTCGCTTGGTTCCTTGCTGCAATTCGAAAATCATAGGTGATGCCATTGGTAAGACCTGTCACAACTGCCCAATCGTTTGTGCTTTTTCCATCTTCAAAAGTAATGAACTCACTATCAGTATTTTTCTTGTATTGAATTATAAAATCAGATAGGGCAGAGCCACCGGTGACATCATGAGGTTTCCAAGATACTCTCACATGTGAGTCTCTGCTTATGGTTAACAACTCAGTAGGCGCACCCGGGATTCCTGGTGTGCCTGACGTACGAGCCGAAACACTGGTACGTACTTCATTCATGGCTGATACTGCAAAGTAATAATATGTACCGTTATTCAGACCATCTATTTTTACAGTCGTATTTGTATTTACTCCATCATTAACTCTGATCCACTGGGCAATATTCATGCTGGCCTCTTTGTAAAATATTTTATAGTCAATGATGTCGGAGCTTCCTGAATATGTAGGGGCATTCCAAGATAACTCGACAGACTCATTTGCAGGTATTATAGTAAGATTGGTTGGTTTGGTTGGGGCCTTGTAATAACTAGCCAACGTGTCATCTGGCAGGGTGACTACAAGCAAAGTAACAGAAATTGCAATCAAGAGTAACGGCAACAAGTTGTGAGATCGACATACACGAACCATATCATGCAAGTAGGAATTTAATACATCATGCATAATTATACAGCACCATAGCAGTTTATAGATTTGTTGAAAAGCCCATGCTACCATAAATCAAAGCAAAAGTTTGTCAATTAGTATAGTTACAAAACAATACCATATAGAGTACAACCCATTTATGAGGGGTAAATGCTACAAATTAGGATGACAAACGTGCTGTATAAGGCAGTTGGTATGATGAAGAGTTGTGTATAGTATGCCAAGTTGTGGTTGGGTCGACGTGCCTAAGATTGTCTAATATCCATATCAGTCACCACACAGTATGTAACTAAAAGGCAATGCAGAGGAAATATCTAGTAGGTCATTTACTCGATTATTTCACCAAAAATTTTGTCTATAACAACCATATTGTCGCAAGAATTGCACTTTATCGTTTTGGTGAATAGGACATCACCTTCCACAAACTCTCTCTTTCTTTCCGTACCGCACTGAAAGCATTTTTCAACAGTATATGCAATAGTGATTTTTTCCTTGGAGAATATCATTGTGGTACTCCAACTGTGTTTCCTACACCTATCACCAACACGGACTGTTCTTGTTTCGTATTATCATGGATCATTTCATATACACGAGCTCGTACATGATCTGCTTGAAATGCTATCTCTTTACTCATCAGAGTAATGGCTTCCTTGACAGACTGTTTTACGATAAGCGAAAATATCGGAATGTCATTTTTTGTCGCAATCTCCTCAATCTGATATCTTTCTGTGCCAATGCCGCCTATAGCAGCACCAAATCCTTGGGCAATGGTAGCAGAGTCCTCGCCCTCCATCTTCAGTGCTGCATCAATCATAATTATAGCAGATATGTCATTTCTCTTGATGATGGATTCTACAGCATCTCCAGGTCGACCCACCGTCGATCCTGGCCCCTCAGCTTTCAATAAGAACAACTTGCGTCCATCAAATTCAGTTATACCAAGAACAGTCTGAAAGGACACTAGATCCTTTTTAGTATCAAGCATCATACTACCCACCACCATAGGACCGATCCCGTCACCTATGGGTTGCCCCATTTTGAATGCAGGGATCGCACTCTTCATAGCTTCAGCTTCTTCCATTAGGAAGGGAAGAATCATCTGCAGTGGTAGGATCAACGGATAGTTATTCTGTTTCTTGGCAGTAAGGAACATGTGTGTGATGATCTTGTGGAGCATTTGTAGTGTGGTTGCAATTTCAAGCAATGTCTGAATACGAGTCAGCTCAAGATCGCCCACATGTGGAAAGAGTGACTTTACATGTTCTCTGGAGTAATCCTCTCTAGAACGTACCACATGTCGAATTTTTGTCATTATTCCATGTGGATCCATGTTAACTGGCATAATTGTAAAGTAATCAAGAAATCTGTCGATCTTGCCTGACGGATCATTTTGCGGGCTGGCAGTCTTTTGAATGTAGTCGAGTAGATCCCTCCTAGATTCGGTCCTGTATAGATCCAGTTTTTTAATTCCTTTTTTGATCTCCCCAGAAGTTATCTGCAGCTGTATTCTCTGTCCATAGAAAACAAAAACAATTATTGGTATAATCCATATTAACATCATCAGGGGGTTACTGTCATCGCCAAATCCGAATAACTGATCAAAATCAAGATTTGTAAAATCCATGTGACAGACTTGAATGTAGCCAAATTAAATCATTCGTCATTTTGGCATCTATAATTTCAGGCAGTAGTGAAAAAAATCCAAAATAAAGGAAAATACTATGGTGAGGGCTTTTATTATAGTTAATATAGAAAAAACATGAATATGCCACAGACCAAGCCCATCGTAAGCGTAGAAAATGTGGTAGCCTCAGCATCGGTTGATCAGAAGATGGATCTGAATGAGATTACGAAGACCTTTCCCGATGTAGAATATCATCCCGACCAGTTCCCCGGACTGGTTTTCAGACTAAAGAACCCAAAAACCGCTACCCTGATCTTTACATCTGGCAAGATGGTGTGTACTGGTTCAAAGTCAGAAGAGATGGCAAAAAAAGCAGTCAAGACTGTTGTGCAAAAGCTGCGCAGAGGTGGAATCAAAGTAAAAAAGGATGCAGTAGTAGAGATACAGAATATAGTAGCGTCAATCAATCTGGGTGGAAAGATTCATCTTGAACAGGCCGCAAGAACTCTTCCCAGAAGCATGTACGAGCCAGAGCAGTTTCCAGGACTAATACATAGAATGCTTGACCCAAAGACAGTGATACTGCTGTTCTCCTCTGGGAAGCTTGTATGCACAGGAGCCAAGAAAGAACCAGACGTATACAGGTCAGTAAACAACCTACATGCTCTTCTAGAAGAGAAGAACCTTATGATCTATGACTGATTTGACACACCAATATCTGTTTGAAATATTATTCAAGAAAAGTATGCACAGGCAACATGACCTAAATTGTGCATGTCATCTTGTTAATGTCAACATGCAAGATCATGCATGCACAACATCTAAAATCTATAGATTCCAACACATTTTGCCGTGATTCCACAACTTGAGGACGTGTTTGAGTCAGTCACAAGGTTTTTAGTGTAACTGTTAACATAGTTTTTGAAAGTTAGTCAATTTTATGCATGGATTGAGTATATGACAAGAAAAACCATCTGAAAATGAGGCAGAACATTAACAGTTATTGACACCGCCCAACATGTTCAAATTTATTTGCATGTATCACCATACAGAAGAATCTAGGACATCTCAAAGAGATTGCAAAATACGTTTAGAGGGTATTAGATATGTTAACAGTCATCATGGAACAATACACAAGATGTAGAATTTACACAATATTGTTACATGTAATTATTGGCATGTCAATACTTATCCCAAGTGTAATTATGCATGAGGTTGGACACGTTATCGCATGCATGTGGTTAGGCTTTGAAGTGATTGAGCTCAACCTACTTTCAAGTTACATGATATGTTCAGATTCAGATAATCAGATAATTCATGTCATGGGAGGTGCAGTTAGCGGTGCTTCCATGTTGCCATTCCTACTGGTAAGAAAAATTCGCAGATATTTGCCGATCTCGTTTGGATTGATATCAGTATCTACGGCTCAATTATTGAATATGATCCTAGAGGGATTTTCAAACCAATTATATCGTGAAGCTGATCTTGAGAATCTAGTTCTTGTATTTGGAATCGTCATGATAATAACATTGGGATTTCTGCTTCACACTAAACCGAAATACTAAAGTGGCGATCAGAGAATATTTGCGTTGCAATATCTATGAAAATGATTGGTAGAGATGAAATCATTTGTGAGCATCACTCAAGATAAATTGAAAAGATCTACCGAGTATTCCCACGTATAACTTTCAACTTGCCATATGCCAGATAAACGACATGCTCGAATGCAATACAGACGTATGAATCCATTTGTAAATGAAATTACTTGACTGGACTTCCTAGTGGCACGTCATCATTTACCGTCAACCAAAAGGGTTTGTCGTCAACATCGGCTGCCAGAAGCATTGCATTTGACTGTATACCAACCAAGGTCTTTGGTTCCAGATTAACAACAGCTATGACTGTTTTGCCAACAAGATCACTTGGTACATAATACTGGGCACCACCAATTATCACGTCACGTTTCTCAGTTCCCAAGTCAATTGTTCCCTTGAGGATCTTTGTCTTGCCAAGAATTGGCTCTGCGGAGACTATTTTGGCAACTCGAAGATCCAGTTTGGCAAAATCACTATAAGTTATGTCTACCATGAATTTCCTTGATATCTATGCTTAAATGAATTATGGGTTCTAGTCTGCATCACTATGAATATCCTACATAAATTCACAGTATTTTTTATCGTCACGATGTAAATTTGTACAAATAACTGGCCTAATTTTCAAAAACCATATTGTTACCAGCTCTGATTCCACAATTCACATCTTGTCAGTATTATTTTAGAGCAAAAGACTGTGACGGAAGAGTGGCATTTACCATTAGAACTGGAGTTACGGTTCTGGATTTTAGGTATAATGCCCATCACAGCCAACACATAATTGTAGAGGAATCTAATATATTTGCTACCAAAAACATATAGATTTGATATGGCAAAAATCGAGTCCAGTATAGAGATCAACGCAACTACCAGTAATGTCTGGAAAGTAATTTCAGACATAGACAACGAAACCAAGTTTTGGAAAGGCACAAAGGAGATCAGAAACATATCCAAAAATGGAAACACTGTAGAGAGGGAGATCACAATAGCATTTAGAGACCAGAAATGCATTCAGACGGTAAGCTTGGTTCCAGAAGAAAAAGTTGAGGCAGTATTTACAAAAGGAATAATTGGCGGTAGTAAAATAATCACTCTTGTACCGCACGGCGAAAAAACTAACCTGAAAGTGACATGGGACATCAAACTGACTGGAATGATGAATATATTTACAGGTATGATAAAAAAACACGTCAAAAGCGGTACCGAACTGGCATTACAAAACATCAAAAAAGAATTAGAGTGATGACTGATGTCACCAATAGATGTACTCAACTACGCACTAGTAGCAACCATGGTGGGGGTAGCAGGAACATGGATATATTTGATAAAGTCAATGATGGAATCATTTGCACATACACCATATCTGGACAAGTTCCACAAAAAAGTACACTCCAATCCTAAAGTGTCAATTATAGTACCTGCAAGAAACGAAGAAAGGTTCATCAAAAGATGTTTAGAATCACTATCAAGTCAAGACTATAACAACTACGAGATCATTGTAATCAATGATTCATCGGAAGATAAGACAGGCGATATCATAAATGAGCTTGCAGCCATGGATTCCAAGATAATTTCAGTCACCGCAAGGCCAAAGCCTGTTGGATGGATGGGTAAAAATTGGGCATGTATGGAAGGTGTCAGAAGAGCCACCGGTGACCTGCTACTGTTCACTGATGCAGACACTAGACATACACAGACTGTAGTTTCCTTGGCAGTATCACACTTGTTCACATTTGACTTGAACGCGCTGTCAGTCATCCCAAAACTACTCCCAATGGATCGGTGGACATTGATTACGCTACCAATGATCTCCACATTTTTACACACACGGTTTTCCGCGCTAAAAGTCAACGATCCCTCAAAGAAGACAGGATACTTTTTTGGTAGCTTTTTCATAATTGAAAAGGAAACATATCGCCGTGTTGGAATGCATGAAGGAGTTAAACATGAGATCATTGAAGATGGAGCACTGGGCCGAAAGGTAAAGGAAGGAGGCAACAAAATGAAAATGGTTAGAGGAGAGCACCTAATTGAGGCAGTCTGGGCTAGAGACAGAGACACCTTATGGAATGCACTCAAGAGGCTGATGGTGCCTCTCTACTTACAGAATGGAAACGTGGCAGTTGGAATCTTTGTGGCAGTGTTGTTTCTACTATTCATGCCGTTTCCCATTCTAGTATACGCGTTAGTATCCATATCAGAAGATGGCTCGGATGCTACACTATTTTGGGCATCCCTTGTAGCATCATCTCTAGTTTATGTTGGGGGAGCTATAGAGACCAAGAAAGGACTGGGTCTGAAATACATACATGCCACACTTGCGCCTGTAGGGGGACTGGTAGTGGTATTAGGATTTTTAGGTGGACTTTTGCAGGCAAGATCAGACAAGTCAGTATCGTGGAGAGGCAGAAGCTACTCCATGAAGGATCACACACTAAGCTCAAACAGAATATAGTAAGCCTTTTACATTCAATATACAGGAGAAGATCTACATGGGAAATTCCGGCATTGTGATTGGTGGAATCACGGGAGCCATGATTGCCAGTGTTGTTTTTGCTGTAATTATTCTATCTCCCAACAATTCCACGATGCCGGAGATCGTCGTCAGTAACGGCCACGACATAGAAATTGTACAAGTCACTCATGCAAGAAACCTATCACTAGTGGAGATATTTGAAAAGGTAGAACCCGGAGTGGTCAAAGTCAACGTGCAGTGGACAGAACGCGCAGAGAGAGGCGGCGGTGTGGGTTCAGGATTTGTATTTGACAAGAGAGGGCACATAATTACAAATGCACATGTAATTGAGGATGCGGCAAAAATTGTGGTAACTTTCCTTGACGGCAGATCATACAATGCCAAGATAGTAGGGATGGACGGATATACTGACATTGCGATAATAAAGGTGGACGCAGACCTGCCGATATTAAAACCGCTACCCATAGGTGACTCCTCAGGACTCAAGGTTGGAGAACATGTTACAGCCATAGGAAATCCATTTGGGTTGTCAGGATCAATGACATCAGGCATAGTTAGTCAATTGAACAGATTACTGCCATCCAATCAGGGATTTTCAATACCAGATATCATCCAGACGGACGCGGCAATTAACCCCGGTAATTCAGGGGGACCACTACTAAACATGAGGGGTGAGATAGTCGGCATAAACACCGCTATACAGTCTGAGACAGGAGAATTTACAGGGGTGGGATTTGCAATCCCATCACAGACGGTAGCTAAGATCGTCCCCGCCCTGATCAAGGACGGAAAATATCCACATCCATGGATTGGAATCTCTGGAAGGGACGTTGATCCAGATATAGCAATGGTCATGGACCTAAATGACACAGTAGGATTTCTGATAATGATGGTCGTGGAAGATAGTCCTGCGGCAAAGGCTGGCCTACAAGGATCGAATAGGACAGTAGATTATGAAGGGGTGCAGTACAATATAGGTGGAGATATCATACTTGCGGTGGACGGAATCGAAGTGCGCAAGATAAATGATATTCTTATTCATCTTCAGAGAGCAAAGTCAGTTGGAGATGAAATGGTACTAGATGTACTGAGAGATGGACGCATTACGAACATCACAATAACGTTGGAAGAGAGACCGCGCGACAACTGACACAGGCATAAATAGTACAGGCAAAACATCATCCATATTGAGTGAGCTCGCATTAAACTCTGAGAGTCTAAACTGCGTTCTAGATGGAAAGATGATTTCACGCGAGATGGCACTACAGATATATGAGGACTCGATATATGATACCACCGAACTATTTACTACAGCACAGATACTGCGTGACAGATTCAAGAAAAAATACGTCACATTTTCAAAAAAAGTGTTTATCAATATAGTAAACTTGTGCAGAGACACGTGTTCCTATTGTACATACAAAGCAGAGCCAAAAGATAAGAAACTCTCTCTCATGTCTAAAAGTGAGATCAAGCAAATGCTGATGCTCGGCAAGAAATATCGCTGTGTAGAGGCATTGCTTGTAACCGGCGAAGAGCCAGAGGCAAGATACAACGAGGCAAGGCAGTGGTTGAAGGCCAATGGATTCGCTACCACTGCAGAATATCTTGCACATATCTCCGAGGCGGCACTTGAATCAGGTCTATTCCCTCACACAAATGCAGGAAATCTAAGGAGAGAAGACATGAAAGAGTTGAAGAAGACAAACGTCTCAATGGGCATGATGTTGGAAAATGTCAGTGACAGGTTCGGTGAAAGAGGGATGCCACACCACGGAGCCGAAAGCAAGAGACCAGATACTAGGATCAAAGCATTGGAAAATGCTGGCAGTCTTGGAATTCCAATGACTACAGGGTTGTTAGTTGGCATAGGTGAAACGCCAGAAGAGATCATTGACTCTATCATTGCGATAAAAAAGCTACATCACACATGGGGCAACATACAAGAGGTAATCATACAAAACTTTCAGCCAAAGCAGGACACAATAATGGGAATACACCCACCCACAGACGAGAATTACTTTAGATCCGTAGTGGCATTAGCACGTATAATGATGCCAGAAATAAATATACAGGCCCCACCGAACTTGTCGCCGAATTCCTATAGGGATCTGCTGTCTGCTGGAATCAACGATTGGGGAGGAATCTCACCGCTGACCCCAGACTATGTAAATCCAGAGTTCGCGTGGCCAGCAATAGAAAAAGTACAGAAAAATTCGAGATTTGAGGGTTTTGAATTAAAATGCAGGTTTCCCATATACCCCGAATTCTTTGCGTTTGCAAGTAAAAGATTAAGAGAGAGAATGGCAACTATTGAGGATAACGGTCTGGTGATGGAGGAGTATTGGAGATGACAAATGTGGAGAAGCTGCTTAGATGTGGTGATCCTATAATTTCTGACATCCTGAACAGAGCACTAGACGACAAAGAGATCTCCAATAAGGAAGGACTGGAACTCTATAATGCCACCGGCATTGATTTTCACCTAGTGGGCTTAGTTGCCGACAGAATCAGGGAAAGAAAGGTAGGCAACAATGTGACTTTTGTAGTAAACAGAAACATCAATTTTACCAACGTCTGCATAAAACAATGTGGGTTCTGTGCATTCAGCAGGGACTTTAGGGAGAGTGAAGGGTATCTCCTACCTATTGAGGAGATAGTGCGACGTGCTAAGGAGGCTAGACGGTTTGGAGCTACAGAGGTATGCATACAAGCAGGTCTACCACCAGACATGGACGGAGAACTGTACGAGAGAATTTGTAAAAGTATAAAATCAGAGATACCAGACATACACATACATGGTTTCTCCCCAGAGGAGATCCTGTATGGAGCAACCATCTCCAAAGTGTCGTTTTCAGAGTATCTCAGGAGACTAAAGAATGCAGGACTGGACACATTACCAGGGACGGCAGCAGAGATCCTAGATCAACGAATAAGAGACAACATATCACCTGGGAGAATTTCTGTAAAGGACTGGACAGACATTATCAAGACTGCCCACAGACAAGGCATACGTACCACATCAACCATGATGTTCGGCCATATTGAATCACTAGAAGACAGAATCAACCACATCATAAAGATCAGAGAGATACAGAAGGAAACCAAAGGTTTTACAGAATTCGTACCACTCAATTTTGTGCATACAGAGGCACCCATGTACAAACACCATAAACACAAGAAAATAAGGCAGGGAGCTAATGGTAACGATGTGTTGTTGACACATGCAGTAGCAAGAATCATGCTGAACAACCACATAGACAACATCCAGATGTCTTGGGTAAAGGAGGGCCAAAAGATGTCACAATTACTGTTGATGTGGGGTGCCAATGATTTTGGGGGCACGCTGATCAACGAGAGCATTTCAACATCAGCTGGTGCAGAATATGGACAGATGATCAGACCAACTGAGATCAGAAGATTGGCAAAGGAGATTGGCAGAATACCCATGGAGCGAAACACCAACTACGACACACTGCACAGATTTAATGGAGATGTAGAGGAAGCAGAGTTGGACAAAGTCAACAACGTGGAAAGATTTGGCACGTACGCCGAATTGATAAAGATAAACAGATTCAATTACAAAAACCCAAGGCGGTTGTGAGTGCCCGAGTTTGAGAGGGTGTTTAACCACTCTAGAAGAAGGAAAATTGATGAATGCGAAATCACTTTGGTCACAAAACGGATAGTTACTATACGAATCACAGATTCGGAGATTGCGGAAATCAAAGAAATACACGATAAGAATTTCGGAGTAAGAATAATCAACGATAAGAGAATTTTTGCGCATCAGACAAACAACTGGCATGATGTGGAAGATGTAATAGATGATCTACCCAACATACCAGCAACAAGCAAGCGAGAGTTTTGGGAGTCATTACCACAAGAGATTGACAGTGTAGGCAGACTGGAAGGCATGTTTGACAGAAAGCTGACAGATATCAACGGCACAGAAGCAATAGACATTGCAGAGGAGATGATCCATTCCACACTTGATGATAGAATAAGCTCAGTATCAGGCTCATTAAATATAGTATCAGAAAGATTTGAGATTGGCAACTCAAACGGCCTGTCTGGCTCTGATGATGCCACGTATATTTCTGGCACGATCAACGCTCAATCAGAGTCTGGAACTGTTCCAGTTTCTGGGATCGGACAAGGATGCTGTAGGACATTAGAGGAATTTTCAGCAGAGAAGATCGGCTCCGACGCAAAGGATATGTGTTTGGGATCCATCAATCCGAAAACGTGTGAGTATGACAGGTGTACTATAATCTTTGAGCCATACTCTGTGGGTGAGCTGCTGGCATTTGTCACGTTTCCAAACTTTAGTCTAAAGCTTTTTTCTGAAGGGAGAAGCTGTCTTACTGACCAGTTAGGGCAACAGATCGCGTCAAAGGATCTCAATCTTATGGATGATCCGCACATACCTCAAGGAATAGGTACAAAATCGTTTGATGAAGAGGGAATAGCAACAAAACAGAATTTGTTAATTGGTGATGGTATCTTCCAGAACACATTTTCTGATCTTTACGATGGATTCAAGGAAGGAAGAAGATCTACAGGTAATGCCGCGAGGACAGGCTTGCCGATGGGAAGGAGTGCAGAGCCGGTTCCTCGTGCAATGCCACACAATCTGCACATCAAGTCGGGTGACAGATCTCAGGACGAGATGATTAGAGAGACACGGCATGGATTATTGGTGGGAAGATTGTGGTATACGTACGCGCTCAACCCAATTAAGGGGGATTTTTCATGTACTGCCAGAAGTGGTATACGTATTATCAAGGATGGTGAGATTACGAGTTCCGGAAAGCCAGTCAGGATAATTCACAGTCTACTTGCAGTGCTACGTGACATTTCAGGCATAGGTAAAGACAAGAAGAGAGTACTACAGTGGGCATCGGTGCCAACAATCAGCCCATCAATCACAGTCAAGAATGTTCCAATCATACCCATTTAAATCACAATAGATTAAAAATAAGATATGCCGAGTATGCAATGACGAGTCCCATACCCATTCGCCTACTTATTACACCAGAAATCAGTCCCAGAAATAGTGCTGCGCTAAAGGCAATCATTATGGTATAGTCGTAAAAGACTTCGGTTGTCACAGATATTCCAGTCAATGCAGAAGCTATCCCCATTATCATCAAGATGTTATAGACATTGCTTCCAATGATATTTCCAATCCCAATATCAGAGTGACCCTTTCGTATTGCAATTATTGATGTGAGTAACTCTGGAAGTGAAGTACCAATTGCAATGACTGTAATGCCTATTACCCGTTCAGGAATGCCAACATTTGCAGCTATGTGTACGGCGTTGTCCACTGTGAGTTCCGCCCCAAAATACAGTAATACTACTCCGATTCCCAACAAACCAATTGATCGTATGGTGGAGGGTCCTTGTGTGATAGGTTTGTCGTTACTGTCATTACCGTGTGATTTTGCACTTTTGTACATGTAGACAGTAAATGCCACAAGTAATGCAATTAGGATGAGACCATCAAGCTGTGATATTTGACCATCTACAGATAATCCAACCAACAACAGGGAAAAACCGATCATTAATGGAATTTCTCTGCGCAATGTAGTCATTTTTACAGCAAGTGGAACTAGAATAGCTGCCACACCAATCACCATACCTACGTTGGCAATGTTGCTACCCACCACATTACCGAGAATCATATCGCCGTGTTGGCCAGCTGCGGCAATGCTTGCTGCCAGTTCTGGAGTAGATGTACCATAAGCCACTACTGTCATGCCAATCATCATGCTACTTATTCGGAATTTTCTTGCTATTGCAACACCACCATTGACAAGCCAGTTACCACCATAACATAGCATTACAAGTCCCACTACTGTCAGTGCCGCGTTTATTGCAAGCTCCATACCAAGTGTTCAAATCAGAGTTGTTTAAAAGAGAAGCTTTGCTAGGGTTCACCGTCACTGTAAAAATATCGTGTCATCTAACCCAACATCTCTATGATTTTTTATCATCATACATGACCTAGTAATAAATTCAACACACTATTTCATTTGCATTATTAGATGCTAAGAATTTCAATTCGTTTGTTATATGCAAGAACTATTTATGCATAAAAGTGAATGCTTGTCGTATAATTTTGGTGCAAAACATAGTTAATCAAAAAAAAGTGGCAACGTTTTAATGGGTTCTACAATTCATTATAATCATGCAGGAAGCTGCAGTGGCAGAAATGTCCACAAAAATATTTGCCAAAGTAAGCGAAGTCGAGATAACACGCGCAATCGCAGATGAATTTCACTCCGTATTGATAGATAGGGCAAAATCAGATGTGATCATAATTGGTGCAGGGCCAGCTGGTCTGACTGCAAGTAGAGAGCTATCAAACATGGGTTTCAAGGTACTGGTGATTGAACAGAACAACTATCTTGGAGGTGGCTATTGGTTGGGCGGATATATGATGAATCCTGTAACAGTGAGGGAACCTGCGCAAAAGGTTTGGGACGAGCTAGGTGTACCATACAAGAAGGTCTCTGAAGGACTCTATCTGACTCCAGGCCCACATGCCGTATCCAAGCTGATTGCTGGTGCGTGCGACGCGGGAGTTAAATTTCTCAACCTGACAAAGTTTGACGATCTTGTACTGAAGGATGGAAGAGTGGCAGGCATTGTTGTGAATTGGATGCCAGTCTCAGCACTCCCTAGAAATATCACCTGTGTAGATCCAATTGCGCTTGAGGCAAAGATGACTATTGACGCATCTGGACACGACTCTGTGGCAGTCAAAAGGTTGGTGGATAGAGGCCTTGCAGAATGGAAGGGTATGAACCCGATGTATGTGGATGAGGGTGAGGAACATGTAGTCACAAAAACTGGTGAAGTGTATCCAGGTTTAGTTGCTGCGGGAATGTCTGTTACAGAGACACATGGGCTTGCAAGAATGGGTCCAACATTTGGTGCAATGTTGTTTTCTGGAAAAAGAGCTGCAGAGATCACCGCAGAAAAAATCAAAGAGTTAGAAAGATAAACTGTTCGTACCAAATAATCTTGTTGAAAACTTTACGAGTGTTTCTGTATGATGAACCATCGGTTCCCGAAATAGACATAGGGGGGATCGCAGAGTTCATTGAAGAGACGTTCAAATTACAAGTTGAAAAAAGAAGATCAATCTTGTCAATGTGTGACAATTCTACCATATGCGATATCACAAGATCAAGGATACATGAACTCGATGTACCATTTCAGAAACAGACATCAGAGATTGAAGATAATATGATGAAAAGGAGACATGTGAATTCACAAGACAACATATCTTATGACGGATTTGAGCTACAGAATGCCTTAGGCAGAGCCATTCCGAAAGAAGAATTGACAGAAGACATGTTCCATATAGTATTTACAGACAAATTCACATGCACGTATGACAACTCCAGTAAGAGATATCATGGACGGGCCATCATAGGATCAAACCCAACAGTGATATCTATCACTGGCATCATTGAGGCACCAGCAAAGCCAAGAGCATACTATATTGAACAGATGATAAATTTAAGATTGGGAACAGATGCGCAAGAGCTACAAAAAAAATTCAAAGGTATGTTTCTTGAATATCACGATCCGCGTCTCAAAGAAGTGGTACGAGGATATGTACTACAGGCGTTATTCTACTACGAAACACATGAGGCATTTTGCAAAAATGTTAACTGTAGACTCTACAATGCACACTGGCAAGAGGAACTGCTCCACTCTCAGATAGATGTGGGGAAGCTCTGTGACAGGCACCAATACATACTCAGAGAACTGACAATGACTTAAATTGTTGGCATAGAAACTAACATGCAATGATGGCGGCTGATGCAGGTATTACTGTCACTCAGAGCAAAGATGAGATGACAAGGATGCCAGAAAAAAAGACGAAATTTAATGTGATAATTATAGGTGCAGGTCCCGCAGGATATACTGCTGGAATTTACTCCTCAAGAGCAGGCTACGACACGCTCATAATTTCGGGAATTCTTCCTGGAGGGCAGCTTGTAAACACCACCGAAGTAGAAAATTATCCTGGTTTTGAGAATGGGATCATGGGACCAGACTTGATGATAGAAATGAGAAAGCAGGCCAAAAGAATGGGAACCACTATAGTTGATGACGAGGTAGTAGATGTCGATTTCAGACAAAAACCACTAAAGGTGCTCACCGCAGCTGAGGAGTATGAGGGAAGAGCAGTGATCATCGCAACTGGTGCAAATCCCAGAAAGATGGGATTGGATGGAGAACAGACATTCGGAGGCAGAGGGGTATCATACTGTGCTACATGTGACGGGCCATTTTTTAAAAACCAAGAGATTATAGTTGTAGGTGGAGGTGACTCTGCAATTGAGGAGGCCACGTTTCTCACCAAATTTGCCACTACAGTGCATCTAGTTCACAGAAGAGATAAGCTACGCGCAAGTCAAGTTATGCAGCAGAGGGCGTTTGATAACGAAAAGATCAAATTCCACTGGGACTCGATAATTACTGATATTAAAGGTGAACAAAAGGTTCAGCAAGTGGTAATAAGAAATGCCAAGACTGAGCAAGAAAAGACCATGGATGTAGGTGGCGTATTTGTAGCAATAGGACACGAGCCGAATACGGAATTGTTTCGGAACCAGATTGAATTAGACGGAGACGGATATATCATACTGAGGAATAAGACAAAGACAAATGTAGAAGGTGTCTTTGCGGCTGGAGATGTACACGACAAAACATACAGGCAAGCAATTACTGCAGCTGGATACGGGTGCATGGCAGCAATTGACGTAGATAAATACCTTACCGAAGAGACCAGTTAAGCGAAATGTGCTAGATCCAACACATTAGGGCGGGGGTTCTGGCTCAGGCCTCAGATCTGTATTCATTAAATATTCAAACGTACGTTACGTCAGTGTAATGGATTCATCACACATTGATAGTAGAATTCGACACATCATCCATTCATTGTACAACAGCAAAGAATGGTAAAAGCACAGCATCCTATAGTAAATGATATTGATAATGGACGTAAATGAAAAAGATCTATATTACGGGTCAATTAACACATGGTGTGAAAATAAAATTTCTGCCAAACACAAGTATCGCGCGCATACAACGCTTGGAAAAAAAGGAAACAGATC
>CAZIHR010000017.1:0-7196 GCA_964538885.1 uncultured Nitrosopumilaceae archaeon | reverse complement strand
CACGCGTCGAATAAGCGTCCCGCCTGCGGTTCTTGAAAAGCTTGGAAACCCAACACATGTCAGGATAGTGATACGCGGAAGCAGGGTGTTAGTGGAGCCTGCTGGCAAATAAGATCGACACCCGAATTTGGAGAAGAACCCGTCGTTTTTTCAGTGTGTGTTCTGGACAGCGCTGGTCAGGAAGAAAACCCTTTATTATGCTGCAAATTGTCCATAATTATGTCCATGTATATGCCCGGTGCTACTGCTGTTGGCATCACATTTGATGGTGGGGTTGCCCTTGCTAGTGAAAAAAGAATCGCTTTTGGCAATTTTCTTGTAAGCAAATCTACCAAAAAGACATTCCCAATTACTCCCAAAGTTGGAGCCACTTGCGCTGGCTTAGTAGCTGATATGCAGATCTTGTCGTTACAGATTGCAGCCCTTGCAAAAATTCGAAAGATGGAGCTAAAACGCGACATCCCACCCAATACAATTGCCAAGATGATGTCAAACATGATGTATGAACGAAGATATTTTCCACTACTCACACAGGTAATTGTGGGTGGAGTGGTGGACAAGCCCATAATGTACACTCTGGATCCATTGGGTTCTGTCTTACCTGACGAGTATGCTGCTGTGGGTACTGGTGCTGAGATGGCTCTTGGCGTACTTGATCCTCAGTTTCAAGCACAAATGTCCGAAAAGCAGGCAGTAGATCTTGCAAAGAAAGCCGTCCGCTCTGCATCCTTACGTGACTCTGCAAGCGGCGACGGACTTGATCTGCTGGTAATTACAAAGAACGGCATCAAGGAATTTAGTGACAAAATGAACTAGAATCTATTGTGTGACTCTGTCTAGTCATGTATTGTCTTTCCAATCTCCCAATATCTATCAGATATGTAGTGCAAGTTTCTTACTACTTGACCTCTTTCCATGCTTTTCATATCGTCACTTGAAACCAGTGCTCTACCTACTGCCAAAAACTTGTTTTGTGATTCCTCCACAACACATACTATGCAGCCATCCTCAAACTCTGAATGATTCTTAATACCTGGCCTCATCACATCTGCTCCCTTACACACAAATTTGACTGCTCCCATATCTACAACTACATGTGGAAATGTATCAAGTAACTGGGTTTCTGTCAGGAATGGCAGATGTTCTTTTTTTATTCGTAATATTTTTACTGCATTACCCACAATTAGCTGTGCATCGTCAGTGATCTGGTATACATTAAAATTTTTGACCTTTGGAATTTGCATTCCCCACTCTGTAGAAACTGTTTGCCGTATCTCTGCCGTCTCTCTCTTTGATATTAAATTGGACTTCACTTTTTTGTCATCACTTCTCTTATCTCCAAAAGATCTCGTAGTATGGAGCTTGCAGTCTCTATTCCTCCTGCACCCTTGCCTATTATTGTCTGAGTTCCAGAATGCTCTGATGTAAATGCAATTGCGTTGAGTGTACCGTTGACACATAACGGATCATCCTCTGGAATCTCCATTGGTGATACGGTGAGCTCCTTGTCACACGATGCAATAAGCTTGATTGCTGCCTCGTTTTTCCTAGCTTTTTTGATATCTTTTGTGGTGACATTTCTTATGCCGGTGTAATTTATGTCGGGCATCGTGATCTTCATTCCCATCACCCAATTTGCCAGTATGACCAGCTTTGCTGCAGCATCAAGACCGTCAAGGTCAAGTGACTCGTCAGCTTCTACATATCCTTTTTTTCTAGCATCTTGTAGTGCGGCCTTGAACGTCATACCTCGTGCCATATTGGTTAGGATATAATTTGTAGTTCCGTTGAGAATACCCGTAAATGATGTAATCTGTTCCCCTTTTAGACTGTTTTTGGCATAGTTTAAAATTGGCGTGCCTCCTCCCACCGTTCCACTGAATCTGAACATGACTCTATTATATGCTGCAAGTTCTGTCAGTGACGGGAATGCCAGTGCTAGAGGACCTTTATTTACCGAAATTACGTGCATGCCTTTTTTCATGGCTGTAGTTATGTGTGTTATGCCTGGTTCTGCATCTTTGTAGTTACTTGCAGTGGTCTCTACTAGCACATCTGCATCTACATCTTTTATCATATCGACTCCTACAATCCTACTATTTTTGTCAGTATGTCCACCGACCGTTCCGGTTCTCTTCTTCTCCTGTATGATCTTTTCTAGATTTAGTCCGGACGTATTTGTGATGCCACTCTTGCTGTCAAAGACACCGACAACTCTGGGCTTTAAGCCATACTTTGCATACAGATCACCGGCCCTTGAGTCAAACAGCTTTACAAGGCTTTGTCCCACTGCCCCAAATCCACATAGAATTATTCTCAAATTGTTTCTACCTGTCCCTCACAACATGATTTGTTAATGCATATCCATATGTATGGCCTTGAAAATTTTTCAGCGATGAAATTGCACTGGTCCATATCTTTACCTTCTGTCCAAATCCAACGATACGGAGTTGATGCAGTATCGTAGCCTTGTTGGCTCTGGACCATCATCAAAGAGGTGCCCTAAATGAGCCCCGCAATTCTTACAGTTGACCTCTGTTCTAAGCATGCCAAACGAGTTGTCTGCAACATATTCTATGTTTTTCTTGTCTAGTGCATCCCAGAAACTAGGCCATCCAGACTTGGAGTCAAATTTTGTGTCCGAATCAAACAGTTCCTGACTGCAGCAGATACACCTGTATGTTCCCTTGTCTTTTGTGTTACAGTATATCCCTGTAAATGGCGGTTCAGTTCCCTTGTTGATGCATATTTCATACTGCTCTGGAGTTAACTGTTTTTTCCATTCATCTAGAGTTCTGCTTATCTTGTATGTCATGGTGTGGTTTTCACTTTTTGGGGTATTTTTTTCTTTTCACTTCTGCTTTTTTTTCTGACTTGAATCTTTCCAGATCATATTCGTTCATGTCTACAAACTTTATGATTCTACTCAGTATTGGATGTATCTTGTTGATCTGTATGTACATCTGTTGAGCAACTTGTCTATAATCTGCGTGGCCCTGTGGTATAGTTCTCAATTCAATTAGATGTGTTGCTTCTCTCATGTTGAGTTTCATATAGTATGGATAGTTGTATGCAAAATTTACTACATACTGTCCCTGTTCTGGGTACTTTGTACTTATTTTGTTGAATGCTTCTTTAGACATGTACATACAGTCCTTAAACTCTTTTTCTATTCCTAATGCTCTAACTTCGTCAGGCATGTTATATCCGTGATTTGTGGTTAATCGTTGCCGTTGCAGAGTCAGCGTACGATGTCTATGAAGATCCCTAAACATTCCAAAATTGTTTATTAGATCAAATGTATAGTATGTATTTTCAAAGGCACGAGGTGGTCTGTGTCGTCTGTTGACTCTGATTTTTGCAAGCGAATCTATTATGTGGGTTCTTTCTATATGTGTTAGTCTTTTTACCTGTTTTTTGATGTCCGCATAGGATATACCTGCTGACTGTTCATATAATATGGCGGTGATTACTTTGTTTAGTGCATCGGTTTCTGACTCCCATTCTACTAGTATGGTGGATGCTCTTGCCTTTTTACCACTGATCACTTTTGTTGCAGTTCTGCCTGCAATTCTGCGTGTTTTGCACAGGTATTCTTGTAGCTTTTTACCGTATTTGTCATCTGCTCTACTTACAAAGGCCCCAATTGTACTGTCTAACTCTGACTTGATCTTTCTTGCCAGATCTAACTCTTCGACAAGTTCTGATGATCCTAGTATCGTAAGCAGATACTCAAATGCGCGTCCATTACCTGTAATGCCAACGTTGGTCAATGTAGAGGCTGGAAGTAATCCCCTCATAATATCAAGTGCCTTTGCCTTTGTTGAACTCTTGTAAATAACACCTGCTGACTTGATATCTGTATCAACCTTCAGCTTGTGAAACAGCTTTTCTTTTCCATCTTCAGAGTCCATGAATCTGTATTTTGTAATTGGATATTTTTCTCTGATGTATCGAATCATCGGTTCTATATTTTTGGAATATGTCTCAAAAGAATTGTTACATGCATTTTCATACGTGTCTGCAAATTTTGAATTTTGTAGTGTCGGATCTCTGTAAAATCTGTATATTCCATCTGTCTTTTTATTCCATGATACATATCTTGATGATTTTTCCAAGTATGATAATCCTATGCGCCTGTCTTCGATCTTTTTTACTGCTATATTCGAGAGTCCTTCTATGGCAATTTGTGCCTCGCCTAGCTCTGCAACCGAATCATCACCATATTCAAGCAGTACCTTTTTGTAGAATTTTTCTCCTCTGTTTTTGTTTGTAAGAAATTCATCCAAAAAAACTCGTCGCATGCTCTTGTTTGTTCTACTATACCTTGACATTAGTGCACCTCGATCTACCTGAAGTGGAGTAGTTATTGCAAAAACATTTCTTGAAACATTTGAAAAGTGTTTGGAGAGTATTTTTTTCTCATCGTCTGTGAACTCTGACATTACTTTGTTGTTGCTTTGCAATTATTAATATTCTATTTCTTCTTTCCAAGCTGAATTAGATCGGTACCTTGATTATGATCTCCCTGCATTCCTCTTGCCTGCCATCTTAGTAAGACATCTTTGAACGCGTTGGCATCGGCTTCATTTTCCAAATATAGGATGGTTGTGACCCAATATCCCCCATTTGCTGTTTTGCCGCCTACCGAATTCATCCAAAAGTTGCTAGGTAAACTATTCATTGCTTTGTTATCTGGATCACTGGGCATGTCGATCCACCTCTTTGCAACAAATCGCAGTATCTGTTCTAATTCTCTCCTTTGTATCATGTATTTTTTTACTTTTTGCTAGATTTTAAAATTTCTCAATATCAAGTGATGCAAGTTTGGCAGTATTAAATTTAATTTTCATAATTTCAATTTGGCTATATGCATTGAATATCAATGTCTTATTTAGATTGTCTTGGCAGTTTATGATCCTTTCTTGTTTTTTAAATAGATTATCAAAAGCCTGATGCGTACACTCTGACAGTATTTGACCAAGGCCCTTTACCAGAGGCATTTTCAGCTTGCACTTCAAAGTAGTACGTATGACGTGCAAATGGATTTTGAAACTCGTAGGATGTTGGGGTGTTGAGACCTGAGGATGTTAATACTTGATTGACCTCTCTTGTACCACTATCTCCAATCCCAAACAATTTGTGAGCGGTGAATTTGATTATATATTTGGTGATTGGACTACCTCCGTCATTTGGCGTATTCCAATTTAAACTGATGACATTGTTACTATATGATGCAGTGAGATTACTTGGTGCTTCTGGTTTTGTCATGGGTATGACATCATTTTTGACAAGCCAGTTTCCTGTCCCGGCGTTGCTGATTGCCGCTACTCTAAAGTCATATGGAACACCGTTGTCTAGTTCTGTCACGGTGGCAGTAGTGTCAGTTGTATTGCTATCATTGAATGTGGTCCATACACTTGCGCTTGTACGCTTGTACTCGACAGTATAGCCTGTGATTGGAGATATGCCAGTATGTGAAGGGGCCTTCCAAGTGAGTGTTATCTGTTCATTTTCTGATTTGGCCACTAAACTTGTTGGGACACTGGGTCCATGTGGTATGACAGATGTCGTAGACCAGTGTCCGCGGCCTTCGTTGTTGACTGCTGCCACTCTAAAGCTATAGGTTGCACCATTATCTAGATCTGTAATCGTGGCGGTGTTATCTGTGCCTGTGCCATCATCGTATATCTTAAATTTTTCAGTTCCCTTTCTGTATTGTACTATATAGTCTGTAACTGCAGAATTTCCAATATTTGCAGGATCCTTCCAAGTGAGTGTCACCTGCCTATTCTCTGGTGTGGCAGTAAGCTCTCTTGGTGCACTTGGAATTATCGGTGTCGTAGCTGATACTAGTTTAGACCATTCTCCTTCATTTGCTTGATTTCTTGCAAGCACTCTAAAGTCATATTTTACATTGTCTGCCAAACCAGTTACAGTTACTGTGGTCAATACACTTTTCTCGTCATTGAATGTGGTAAACGAGTTTGATCCTCTTCTATACTGTATGATATAGTCTGATATTGCAGAGCCGCCACTATCTGGAACAGTCCAAGATAGTGTGATTTGACCTGCTCCGGTACCAATAACACTGACAGTTGGGGCACTAGGAATCCCTGGCGTAGCTGATGTAGTGGCCCAAGGCCCGCGCCCATCAGCATTTACCGCAGCAACTCTGAACTCATAATTTGTACCATTTGCCAGTCCCGTAACTGTAGTTGTAGTTCTGGAGCTATTATTAGCTTGATGCCACTGCGATGTAGATCCATCACTTGATTTTATCTTGTAAAATATGGTATAGTATTCTGTGGGATCGATGCCTTCGTCGTCGGGTGCACTCCAAGAGAGGATTACTTGATTGTTACCGGGTACTGCTTTGAGGCTGCTTGGAGGATCAGGTACATAATTGCCATGACTTGCCATCGCGTCATTGTGCTGATTACCTGCCCCCCCCATAATCAAAGCTGTAGCAGCTGCTATTAACACCAGAAAATGTAATTTCACTTTAAATAATATGTCACCTCTGTATTAAAATTGTTACTCTATATGCCAGTTAACCCAAATGTGCCTCAGAATAGGATAACCAAGTAAAAATGCACCTATGTTAACCATCCCGCCGTTTTATTGTAATCTGTCGTGATTCGCTTTCGTTCCATGCCTAGTACACATTGATAAGATTTATAGCTGACGCTAGGCCATGAAAAATGCAGATAGACGCGAATGGCCTAGCCTGCACGTTTCATGGTGTGGAGCTTCGTCTGGTATAGTTTATCATTACGGGATTGATATGGCAATCTAGTGTGCAGCATGTGCCACATTATGGTTACCATCTTGTTGGCCACCACAATTATAGCTAGAGCATGCTTGCCTGCATGTCTTTGTTTGGCAGATTCGTAGATTGCTTTCATCTTGGGATCATACTGCATTGCAATGTTTGCTGCCTCACACATGATTTAATTGACAAGCTTGTTGCGGTCAAACTTTTTGATCTTTCCTACATAGTTGTGGTTTCCCGATTGGTGTATGGTGGGGCACAGGCCAGCCCATGATACCAATTTTTTGGGGTTGGCAAATCTGCTAATGTCTGCAATCTCTACTGCCAAAAGAAGCGCGGTGAATATACCGACACCTGTCATGCTGGCAAGCAGTCGTGCATACTCGTTGTTGTTGGCCTCTGCTGCAAGTGTTTTATCCAA
>CAZIHR010000016.1:0-1981 GCA_964538885.1 uncultured Nitrosopumilaceae archaeon | reverse complement strand
GGAATACCTTCAGTCACGATCAGCATTGGTGACACTACTACAACATCTGCTGCCGATGGCACATACAGCTTTGTCGGCCTGAATCCTGGCAATTACACTGTAACTATAACAGAACCAGCAGGATACCGTCTGGCTGACAGTGATCGATCCATGGATGTTACAGTAACTACTGGTGGTACTGCAACCGCAGACTTTGCGTTGATAATGATAACTGCTGCCGAATATGTTACAATGCAAGTATCGGCATGGAATGATGTTGACGGTGATGGTGTAAGGGATGCCGGTGAGGAGCCCTTCTCAGGAATGCTTGTTTTGATGCTTGATCCAGAAGGAGCAACACCAATTGAACGTCTTTTAATTTCCGGGGCAACTGGTGCTGACGGCACTGTTACATTTGACAAGTTGCGTCCGCGTACCTTCCTTGCAATGGCGTTTGTTGATGACAAAAAATATGAGATAACCACCGATGCCAATACCGTTACAGTGGGAGCCCAAACATATACAGTAAAGTTCCTCTACCAAGCAGAAGATCCATCAGCAGGATCTACCCACACGATGAATTTAGGCATTCGTGCAATACAGAACTGATCGATCTGTAAAGTATCTTCACACCCCTTTCTTTTCATTTGATCCTATTTTTTTCATCGAATTAATTAGTAACATGATTTACCAATAATGTGTATGTGATGTGAATTCAAACAATACTTGGGACACCAGATATGATGAGATGGGCATCAACGGCCACATACACCGTTATGCCCGTAATCGCCATGGCACTTTGCATGTCATTGACGTTGGTTGTTCTTATGGCATGGCCTTGCAAACCACCCAAAAATGCCTGAAAAAGCATGGAACCTACATCAGAACAATTGGAATTGACAGTTCCCCCGCCGTGGAATCAAACGCCCTAAAAAATCTGAATCATTTTGTACTGGCAGATGTGCTATCTCTCAAGACTGACAGGTATATCGGCACTGCAGATATAGTGATCTGCGCCAACGCGGCAAACTGGCTTTACAAGTTGTTTTCCTTCCGTGACACTACCAGAATAATCAAAAGATCTATCGAATTCCTGAAAAAGAATGGCATTCTTGTAACTGATTCTCCAGATGCAAATTCTATGCATGATCTTTGCCGCCTTGATTGGAAATGTACTCATATGTGTCAGAAATCCAGTTTGAATCTGTGTTACAAATTGAATTGCTTGCGTAAATCAAGTGCATACATAAAGACATGATAACCACCTAGCCGTAGTTACTGTGATTGAACGACTTTATCTTTCAATCTGCCTCATCTTCTAATTTCCTTGATCGGGGCATATGAGATTACGTCATACGAAACAAAGCCAAGGAGGTGTTTGGTGGTTTAGTCATATTCGATGATGGAAAATGGCTGTACAATGACAATTAGGAATATGTGTATGAAGAACAAGATTTGTCGGGGTGGACAGTATTGGACTCGAATATCTGTGATCATGCCGTGTCTGTTGTGACCGCATCAACAAGTTTCTTGATTGATGTAGCAAAGCTAAACGGCAATCCCGCGAATGCAGTTACAAGAGCAGGCCAAAGATAGTCTGGATCCGGGTCTGGTGAATACACAAAATGAAATACCAAACAAATCAAAACAACAGCACCCAACCCATGAAACAACAACATGGGAAGTACAACCCAAATCTTGACATTGAACCCCAGGTAGTCCTTACCACTAGGTTCGTTGCTTGGGTTGTGTGGTACCGCCTGGCGGCTCAATACTCGTATCCGCGCTCCGAATACAGTTTGGCATAATACTTTTTGGTTATCTCGTTTGGTATTGGTCTTTTATGACCATAAGAATAACATTGTGCAATCCCAAAAGTAGTTCGCATTGAGATTATGCATGTATGTCTTCCTCCATCCCCTCGTCTGTTATATCTTGTGGTGGCTGTTTACGCACATATGCCTGTGCAGGGGTCTCCATCTCATCTTTGAGAGACATATGT
>CAZIHR010000015.1:0-3005 GCA_964538885.1 uncultured Nitrosopumilaceae archaeon | reverse complement strand
CTACATTCCCACAGAAGCTGCTGTTGACGTAGGAGGAACAGTCATATTCTCAAATACTGATACTCTGGCCCACACATTTACAGCAGGTACTGCAGCTGGTGGTACCACTGGAGTGTTTGATAGTGGCTTGGTCATTGCGGGCGCTACATACGAGTACACACCTGAAACAGTTGGTGAGATTCCGTACTATTGTATAGTTCATCCATGGATGGAGGGCGTGATCACAGTACAAGATGTGCAGAAATCAGTAACATTAAACGTCTTGGCATTCAATGACTCTAATGGTGACGGCTTCAAGGACACTGAAGAAACTTTAGCTTCTGGCATTACAGTTATTATTTATACGCCCTCAACTGATGACTTTAGCATGTTAGTGACGGGTATGGATGGCATGGTCACAAAATCAGGTCTACCTACAGAAACATTCTATGCCATAGCATTACCGCCAGACGGCAAAGTTGCAACAACCCCCCAATCCACATTTGGCGGCTCCACATACACGGGAATCCTCAAGGTTAGCGACCCAGAACCGAACACCACACATCAAATGAATTTGGGAATCACACAAGATCCATGTACACTTGTACCACCAGATAGCTTTGCATGGGCATTGTTGGGATGCAGCTAATCTTCTAAATTTTACCTGGGTCCCCACCAAATTGATTAGAATTTTTAAATTTTCATTTTTGTTTATAATTGGTTTTGATTCCATATGTGTGGCAGAGCATATGCGTAATCACCTAAAAAAGATTTGTTCAATTAATGACATACATCACATGTACAAAGTCAAATATTCCATTACACTACCACAATTGACAAGTTACATATTCATCAACTTTTGAAATTTTTCTGACATCTTTATTTCTTTGAATATTTTGTCGCGCTCATCTCTGATCTTTTTTTGATATTTTGGGTTTACTTTGATGAGTTTTTCCAGACATGCAAGACATTCTGCAACTTTGCCTGTCTGTGCGTACATGGTAGATTTGCGAAATAATGCAACTTCATCTCTAGGGTTGATCTGTAGCAACTGATCAAAATTATTATGTGACTCGTCATAATTTCCAAGATTGGCATAAGTAATGCCTAGGTTCCGTAGTGCAATTTCGTGGTTGGGATTTAATTCACGGCCTTTTTGGAGGTAATTTATGGCCTCTTCCCACATTCCTTTGTTGGAAAGAAGCGAGCCTAGGTTTATCCAGCTTTCTACATGTTTGGGATTTAGTTTCAGGCTTTTTTTGTATAGCTCCTGTTGTTCCTTGGATGCTGCGCTATCTACCTTGTACATCTCACCTATGGCGACAGCTTTGTTATAATATGTGTGGAAGATACGCGGTTCCAAATTTATAATTGTGTCGCAGTACTGTATAGCTTTCCGATAGTCAAGTTTCTCCATTGAGATGTAGCCAAGTCGCTGATAACAACCTATGTTTCTAGGATTCTCCTTTAGGATTGTAGTCAAAATAGTTTCGGCTTTGTCGTATCTGCTTTGTTCAATAAGACAGTCTGCCATTATGAGCATTATATCTATGTCCATATTTTTGCTTGACACATTCTCACACACTTTGATTCCGTGATCATACTGGCCTAACCTAAAAAGTGTCCTAGCATACATTAGTATGCCGTATCTGGAATCTGGCTTTAAGGTGGTATATTGTATCCAATATTTTAGGGCAGTGTCATACTGTCTTCTTTTGTAGTGTAGATATCCGAGATGCTGTAAGGCATCTACTTTGTAACTTTCAATATCGATTAGTCGCTTATACTCTTCAATTGCCTCGCTGTACTTTTGTACATATTCAAGCCGCGTGCCCTTTTTGTGCACTGTATCAGGATCTTTTGCATTTGTAAATTTGGCTTCATAATAACCCATATCTGATTCGATCTTGGATATTGTCTCATACGAATTATCGCGCCATAATAAATCGTTCATTATTTTAATATCTCGTTTTCTCATATGATTTACAGAATCAGCTGTATGGCCTGCCGTACTCATAAAAGTGCCCCACATCTTTTGCCATTTTGATGTGAGAGCATCAGAATCGTATTTAGAGTCGATGAGAGTCTTGTTGTGTTTCCAACTATCGTTTAATTTGTCCCATCCCTTTTTGTGTTCAGGATAGCTGTCAAAAGCCATCCAATTGGAAACTATATCTTCTGCATCCTTGAATCTTCCACCATCTATCATGTTTCGTATTATGGACTCTTCTTCAACTAGTTCATCTAGCATGAAGCACAGCTGATTATTGTTCATTGCAGTATGGATTTTGAACCATTTTTGGATGATGTGGGACATTTCATCGGATTCATCCATGGCTGTATCTACAGACAGGCGTATTGTTTTCAGTGGCAATACAAGTTGGCCTCCATTCGTTTCAATCATAAAGTCGGCAACTATGATTGCAGTTCTCTTGTTTCCGTCGCTTAGTGTGTGGCTTTTTGTTATGGTCTCCATTAGGATTGCCGCCTTTTGATATAGCTCGGGATACTGCTCATATCCATATGTGGACAATTTGGGTTTTTCTAAGGCAAACTCAAGCTGTCCTCTATTTACAATTACAATATCCATGTGATATTGTGTGTTTAACTTTTTTATGATCTTCTCTATATTTGCCAGATTGGGATAAATCATTTAGATTTCTGCAAGACGATCATATATTCTAAAATTTCTATCTAGTAGCCTGTTAATTATCTTGTCTGTCTCCTCATCTGTGAGCTGTTCTTTTGGGACAGATGCCTTTGGTTTATCTGTTCTTTTTTCCATGATTTTGTTTATATGTGCTGCCATAAAATTATTACTATAATTGTAAGCATAATATTGATGAAATGTTGTATGGTGAAAATGATTTAGATGATTTTGTTGTTGGAGTGGACCCCTTGTTTTAGTACCATTTTTTGCTCCAAAATCCGAATGATTTTTGCCCTCATTTATTCGTCATCTCCCACAGTTCAGCAAATTCTGCCGGTGTCATGTACCCGATGGAGGAGTGTATCCTCTCGGTGTT
>CAZIHR010000014.1:0-2161 GCA_964538885.1 uncultured Nitrosopumilaceae archaeon | reverse complement strand
CCATTCGCGTCTATCTGCATTTTTCATGGCCTAGCGTCAGCTATAAATCTTATCAATGTGTACTAGGCATGGAACGAAAGCGAATCACGACAGATTACAATAAAACGGCGGGATGGTTAACATAGGTGTACGAATGTCGTTTAATTCCAATTTAGTTGTACGCCATTCGAATCTTCTGGTGCCTGCAATAAAGTCAGATGATCTCTTGATATTATCAGCGCCGCAGGCAGAAAATCCTGATATCCGCACTCCAACTCTGCAATAAAGTCAGATGATCTCTTGATATTATCAGTGTAAAATTTTACGTGAAAAATGACAATGGTGTGATACAGTGCCAAAAATACATCAAAATATTTGGATTGCCATCAAGGCGGACTCCTTTTATACTCTGAGGGGATCATGTGTATCATGAGAATGAAGGGGCGGAGGCATCACTCTCCCAAGACACATACAGCAACAAAGTCTAGTAAAAGTGGCCCCAACAGATACAAGTCCACAGGAAACAGACAATATAATAAACAAAAAGTGCAACAACATGAGATTAATCAACATAAACGGCACAAAGCGCGTGTGCCAGATATACGACATAAGACAAAAGTGACATTCATACGAGAACCAGAACGCAATGCCGAGAAAGTAAAGACATTTTTCCAGACACACGATGTAAAGAAATGGCAGATATCTGAAAATACAATGATCATTGAATATATAGAAATTCAAAGTGAATACGGACAGGCACGTACTAAATCCAAACGAGAACAAACAGCTCCGATGCGAAAGCGTACCATAGCAGAAATAATTTATGAAAAGCTAAAAAATACAAAAAAGACTGGTAAAAGTAAAGAACCATTTGCAGTCGGATTGGCAAAGGCAATTTACAGTGTTGGTAGAGATATGGCAAAACTCAACGCAGAGCTCTCAACGCGCATGTCAAAAGGTCCTGAACCAAAGATGTTTTGTAGTGATGGTAGAAGGAGCGGAGGACCAAAGTTGTTTTGTAGTGAGGAAAGAAAATCCAGATCTTCCAGACCAAAGATGTTTTGTAGTGAGACAGGTAGCAGTAGATCCAGTGGGATGCCAAAGATGTTTTGTAGTGAGACAGGTAGCAGACCAAAATTGTTTTAATTTAATTCCACGGTATAATATTTAGAGAGTGCGCCTTCTTGCAAGTATCACGATTTGCAATGCAACTATAATCCCAATTGAAGATACTATGGGAAGCAAAAGGGAGTTTAGTTGAGAGGATGCCTCTTCTATATTATCTACAGACCCAGATATTGAGGAGACACCAGAGTTGATGTCACTACTGGCCCTTACCAGTGTAGAGTCAAAGCTCTCAATCTCGGACTTGAGAGTTGCAAGCTCGGCAGATGTCTCATCCAATATAGAGTTTAATCTGATTATCTGATCTGAGATACCACCAAGGTCTTGACTGAGTACATTTGTTGCTACCGAGCCGTGGGAGATAGTCCCCTGACTAAATGCCACCACATGAAAGACGTATGTTCCTTCTAAAGTAGGAGTGTAATCGACAAAGTACAGTCCGCGGTGTAAAGTGGAAAAAGAGTCAGACAGTGTCTCAACTTTGCCTGTCGGGGTGTGCACATGAGTTGTCCGCAACAGATCTGGGTTGTTCCCAAGTAGCAAGCCATCACTTGTGGTCTGTACAAACACCCTTATCGGACTATTTACAGCTGCAGACTCGGGGGCAAACACCAGAATGTTCAAGTTTCGCTCCACGGGAACCTCAACTAGCTCGGAGGTGGGCGCAAATCTAACATCAACATGTCTAGATATTCCCTGTAAGGTGCTGATGGCCTCTACAGAATATGTGCCAAAGGGAAAGTCAGTCGACTCTTTGGGCCACACCATCAGAGCATGGTGAAAGATGCCATCATCACCTATGATTGTCTGATCAAATTTCGTGATGGTCTCATCGGGAGCAGACATCCGTATAACTAGATTTTCTCCGGGTAGACCCTTTCCATATATGAACAAAATATCACCCTTGGAATAGACGTTGCTGCTGGTGGCCAGCTCCAAAGTTTCAGCATATACAAACTGGAGTCCAATCAATGGAATTACAAGCAAGATATACAGGAGAGAAAGTCTCAAGTCAAACCTACATTATTACACCTACTAGATATTACTTCTGTATATG
>CAZIHR010000013.1:0-18520 GCA_964538885.1 uncultured Nitrosopumilaceae archaeon | reverse complement strand
AACACCGAGAGGATACACTCCTCCATCGGGTACATGACACCGGCAGAATTTGCTGAACTGTGGGAGATGACGAATAAATGAGGGCAAAAATCATTCGGATTTTGGAGCAAAAAATGGTACTAAAACAAGGGGTCCACTCCACAACAACAACAAAATTTTGGAGTTATGCAACAAACTAATGTGTTTATAGCATATTTTATAGTTCATCATTTTCTCCTTGCACAAGATGTATGTGTGTATATTCGAAGATGATTTTTCCCCACACTCTCAGATATTATATTATGGCCTGCCTCAATCTCTTTTTTGCAGATTGTGCATGAGGGCGGCAGTCCAGTACGTTGAATTCTAATTTGTATTATAGCTATGGTCATCATGTATCTTTTCATTTTTTACCACGCAGTACACACCTGATTACCTTGTTTGATGCTAGGGAGAAATGATGGCGGAACCCGGCATGTGAAAATACCAGTATTTTGTGAGTTGTAACTAGTATACACCCCAAACTATTAGAGAACCACCCAGAACTAGCCTCTCTTGGACTGTGCCAAAATGTCTTCATCTGCCTTCAGGATATGTTGGGATATTTCACTAGTTTGATTATCCGGGTCTCACTCTAGTGTTATACACATCAGTCAGAAAAGTGTCAGAGTTGCCAACGACATATTCTAATTGCAAAGTAAGACGATCAGAAATTTTGATGGGATCAATATCATTATCTTGAATCTTTAACTGAAATGCCACAGATGAGCCACCTGATAGAGGGACTTTGTGTATGTCATCTTCTATAAGTTCACTAGCACTTTTAGTACTACTGGCAAATTTTCCACCGTTTTTTACAACAATATCAGCACTGCCGTTAATTTTCACTTTAGTATGAGCAGTACCAGCAGTTATACTAATTCCACTCACAGTAATCTCACTTAGGTAAATATTGTCAATATTTGCCGTCCCCATATTTCTTATATTTGCTGTAACTGTTAATGTATCAGCGGTGCCATCAATTTTTATGGCATTCAAATTGCGAATTTCAAGATGTGATGTAGTAGTTATAATGTCGGCCTGCTCATAAAACATGTAATAAACTACACCGCCAACTGATGTCACTAGTGCTATTCCTATAATTAAACCCAAAATGTTTGCAACCGCTGCTGTTCTCTTTTTGGAATTCACGAAATCAATAAAATTATATCTATTTAAGCTCCCTAAAGGGCGGCATTCTTAAATTGGTTTTGTGGTGAAAATGTTATATTTGAAAATTAATATATTAAATCAAACTAGAAACATTCAAAGACCAAAAAAATAATAAAATTCTTCAAACACTTTCAGGGAAACTTGCATCACAAATATAACCATGCAAGTTCACAATAAGTCATTTGGAAAGATAGTAAAAAATATGAAAGAGGTGGTGCAGATTGCAGTCGAGGCCCTTGATGTCGCCACAGATTTCAACATGCTCATAATAGAACGATGATATCTAGAATGCCAAAAATATCAGGCAACAAGATAAAATAGATTTAGAAGAAAAGTCTGAACATATACAAAAAAAGGCAGTCATATAACAATGACAAAAGATATGCATTTACAACCATTCCTGTTGGAAGCAAGACATCAGATACTAGAACCCTGCATGCAATACTGTCAGATGTTAACGTAGATAGAGAAGAATCTCTGACCTGTTATTGCAAGATGGCATGTAAGATAATATCACGACAAATTCGAAACAGCATATGACTAAATCATCTTGATGGAATCTCCTCGCCAATGATACTGTAATAAATTTGAGATATCATATTTCGTATTGTGAATTCATCAGGACCATTTGCCACAACTTTGACCGGTCTGCATCCTGCAAATAGTTGTATGTGAGTATTATTTTTCGATATTATGATAACTCCAGACATGACATCCATATCATGAGATACTGTAAATTGTTCTCTCAAATTATTTATTATGAGATCGATTTCAGCCAGTCCTATATCCATACTACCGGACATTACAATTCTATCCAAACTAATTTCTGCATGACCGCATCCAATTAAACCAAGTATTCTTCTCATACATGACTCGGCCGTTCCAACACTACTTGCACCAAGACATACTAGAGCTCCTGAAGGATATACAGACACCGTGACTTCCCTATCACCAGAATGTGATGGCTTTGCAAAACAATACTTTACTGATGTGGCATTCAAATCTCGTAATGCACCGCCATATTTCACCAGATAATCAACATCTATTTTTTTGCCACATCTGCTTGACAACATTACATTTTGTATTTCAAGATATATGGACATCAAAATCTATGACAGGTCTAGAATTTAAGGACAAATTGCCATTAAATACTAAACATATCTTTGAGTATAATGCTGGAAAGACGCAAGGAGGAATCCGAGAGTATAGGAAAATACCAGACCATGTTGATGAGCGGAATCATTGCTGCTGTGATAGTATTTTTGGCACCCACATTGATTATTGTGATTACTGGCACGGAACTAGAAGGTGATCAGACTGCTGAACAAGCATTGTTTGCACCGCCTGAAAGAAAATTATGTAAGGAATTATCTCCTGCTACTGGTTCTGATCCAAAGATAATACCAGCTGAAAAGGATGCTGATGGTGAATACACTTGTGAAGCCGGCTATGAACGTGACGACAAGAGCATTCTGCCAGGCAACTTTAGCAATCAGATAGAAGAACTCTTTGGCCTGCTCATATGGGTCGTCAGAATAGTCATAGTTATGATGATTATTGTGGCAGTAATAATGCTGTACGTCGAGCCCGTTAAACCTCCTACTGCGGTGCACCGATAGACCAGCCAACTCTTTTTTATTATGATCTCTGCAAAATTTCGAATTCCCATTCTACTAGGAGGTGTGGTTGCAATTCCAATTATATCATCTGTATACATACAAGAACCATTCAACCAATTGTTACTGCTAGGTGTTCCATTTTATCTGATATCTTTGATACTTGATCTCAAAAGTACCATATCTTTTGGCAAAATTACTGTAATGTCAAGAGAGTGCTCTCCATTGTTTGCCGCACTTGCAAGCAGGGGATTCAAGTTTGCCGTTTTTTTTCAGGTATCATTTGAGGTACTGTGTGGCGTAGTATTGTTGCCGATGATTGTAACAAATACGATAAACCATATAGTATCCGGAGCTGTTCTGATATCATTTGGTGTAATACATATGGTTGGATACTATTTGAACACTAGGGGACATACAGAACTGTCCGCTTAAAGTTATTCACATCTACAGCATATCTACATGCTTTGCAGCACCACCATGATCGCTTTTTCAATATATCTAATGTGGCGATATAGTAGCTAAGATACATGTTACCATCACATTTTGGGCATTTTATTGGAATGTCCATACTATTTACAACAATGAATGTATTTAACAATCAAGCACAAGATTTATCATTTAATTTAATTTTGGTACCATACACATGGCAGTTGAATATGTGAGAAAAGACGACAAAAATTTTGCCAAGGCAGACGGTACATTATTCCCAATTGTGACAAAAGACGGTAATGAATATGCCAGAGTACAAGGCAGGTTGATTTTAATTGATATATTGAAAGGGATGGAATTCTTGTGGCCACACATAAAAAAAAGGTATGAGAAATCAAAGCAGGAAAGAAGAGAGGCAGGATTGATCAAACCCGGTCCCAGAAGATTGAGAGTCAAACATGATAATAAAGGATGCAGAATAATAAAGAACAGCTGGACATACTACACCATATCACCACACTGGCTTGAGCACAATTCTCATGTCGAAGTGGATGGAGAACGCAAGTCATGCGAATGTAAATTTAGAAAAAAGACACATAATCTTGCCACATGTAGTTGTGATACAAAAACTGCTGATTCCAAATTATCTTGTGATTGTGCCACATCCAAATATGGGAAATTACCATGCTGGCACACCAGAGCAATAGGATTCTCCCTCAAAATGCGCGATAAAGTAAGAGCAGATATGGGTTCATTTGAGCGGCCACCGTGTAAATTTTGCGGATCCAGTGATGTAATTAGTAAGGGAATTATCTCATATGAAAAAGTACACTTTTGGGATGAAAAACGAAATACATTCAAGGACTCTTTCTTTCGACGACGAGTATTCAAATGTAAACAGTGTAGTAGAAAGTTTCGTGTAAAGATGATACACATGTGGAATGTCTTGGCAGTATGCATCAATGGGCACTATCTTGGCTTATCTACAAGAAGGATAGCAGATGATATGAATATTGTTAACCATCCTGTATCAAAAGATACCATAACAAAATGGATCAAAAAATATGAAGAGTTGATGCACCAGTATAGAGACAAGGCGGAGCACCCAGGAATTAAGGGAGACCCATTTGGCGACATACGAGGCAAGGAGTTATACTGGATGCTTGATCGTGATACTCAGACGTGGCTTTCTAGCATGGTACAAAGTCATTTTGGCAAGAAACTCTGTTTCTAAGATATTTTTTTGCTGTTTTTTCTAAGTATGGCCAACATAACATGAATTCACGCTTAACAATCGCGTAAATTGCCCACACCCATAATAGAGCAAAAGATGGCAAAAGCCTCGAAATTATATATACTAATTAGCCACCATTCAATTTCGATATAGTTATTAACTATATTTGAAATTAGTTGTAAATCCACTTTAATCGTTTTTTAGTGAGGTAAATTTTCACGAAAATCATAATTAAAATTTCTGAAATTGTTCGTTTTTCAAAAAATGCCCGATTTGCAAGCCATCAGGCCTCGCAAAATTTGCCACCATCACTCCTAAAAATGCATAAAATTGTTCTAATTAATTAGGAAAAATTTGCTGTACGAAGATCGCAGTTTCAACTAGTCTGAAGAAAAGTTGCCATGATAATCAAAATCTGCGATTTTTATCATGTTGATATTATATTATTATTGTATAAAAAGACTGCCCGACAATATCACACCACAATACTATGATGATATAATTTTGTCATTAAATAGCATGATAGTAGTAAATGATGTGAATGTAGGATTAGATATTGGTACGGGCTTTGTCAAAATATCAGGCAATGGGGTAAAAAAGTCGTTTCCCTCATTATATTCGTGTGGCTATTCAGATATTGGTAAAACCATAGAAGATGTGGGAAAACAGGTACTCCGTGAGGTAGTAGGTGTTGATGCCTGCAACATGGGAGAGAATCGCAATTTCATTCTGCTAAGGCCAGTTGTATATGGCGTGCCAAGCCACTATGGTGGATTTGCCGCACTTGCAAAAGCGGCATTGTCCAAAATTAATACAAAGCCCGAAGATAGTCAAATAGTCATCGGAATATCTTTTGATGCAAAATCCATAAGAAGCAAAATTGAGAAAATGGTAATATCCAAAGTGGGTGTTGCCTCATGTATTGTAGTACCGCAGGCATATGGCACTTTATTATACTGTAATAAAAAATATGGTACTGTGGTAAATGTAGGGCACGGTACTACGGAAATTTTGTCTATAAAACCATCAGGTATTGAAGGAATTTCGATAAGAAAAGGTGGGGAATTTATAACTTCACAGCTTGATGCCAAGCGCGGCTCTCATGTAGATGCAGCAGCACTATTTGAGGCAGATCCAATAACAGCTGCAAAGTTGGTAGCTTTATTGGCAGAGCACATTGCAGATGAGTTGAGACGATTTCAACAAAATAATTTGATACTTGCAGGTGGTGGTGCATTGATGCCCGGCTTGCAAAGTAATATTGAAAAGGCAATAAATGGAACAGTCATAGTACCAGAAGATCCAGTATTTTCAAATGCAGTAGGATTAGAAATTTTGGCAAAAAGAAAATTCAGGTCTGATAATTCCACGGTATAATCCAATGTAAAAAATCAAAGTTGATAACAGTACAAGCCTTCCGTAGCAAAAAAGTTGTAACTACATTGAAGCGTGATTTACAAATATAGTGGTGTTGGATTTGCTATCTGCTTTTAGATTGCAGATCAGCATGTAGATTTTATTTTGATGTATAATGAAAAAAATATACTTTATCTGGCCATTCTTAATTATTTCATAAATGATTCTAAAATTGAACTATTCTATATGAAATAAAAATTTATCAAGTCGGGGTATAATTTCTTCCCCAGCCTGAAATCTGTCCTTATTCCACTCATAAAGTGATCCACCATCTCGTTTAATTTGCAGTTGCGCTTTTTGAGATTGTGTTACTTGCTTGCGGACTCGATATTACCTTTGTTAAATATGGTAGAATAGTTCAAAAGGATATTATTTCAAAATACCCAGAATCTTCTTTCTTGCAGCATTGCTTACCCTCTTCTTTGAGAACAGTACAGAGTTTCCTGTAGAACCGTTGCCCATTTTATATAGATAAATCACAGGTGACAGATCAAGATCCAAGAAATTTACCGCATCCTTTGGAATGGAATGAATAACTCCAGATTCTGTCTCCACTGCTGATATCGTGGTATCATCATGCTTTTTGAGTTCCTTGATTGTTCCATTGTGGAGATTTATGATGTATTTTCTTTTGCACTTGCACGTATGATTTATCATGTCTTTGCGCGACGATATATGATGACCCATATCAGGTGAACTGCGGCGTACATCCACCTCGACATTACCACCCTTCTCAACTGTGACATCATCAGCATCCGGCTCTGGTTGTATTGTGACTGTTCTGCCATCTGAATTATAACTGCGAAATCTTGTCAACATCGAACGCAATAGTTTAGAATCAGGCGGCATAAACACACCATCAAATGTTGAATATTCTATGATGTGGTTTAGTGCCTTTACCTGCTTTTTTCTATCAATTGCCGCAATAGGTTGCAAAATATGCATGATTGATGGTACTTCGGTTCTCTTCTCCCCCATCATTTTTACAAACGAGTCAATCTTTCTTTTTACATCGTCATTCAAATTCAATCGGCGGATTCTGCGCAATTCTGCAGGAATATATTCAATCTCCTCACCGGATTCCTCAAGTGATTCCACCATGGATATTACGGATACAGGGTTGTACGTTCTAGAGTGGGACTGCACAATGTGCATCTTTGCAACGTCTCCCATAGTTTGAGCATCCTCAACGGTACACTCTAGTGTTTTTATTTTTAAGAGACGTGCAGCATCCAGAGTCTCCATATTTCCTACAGGGTATAGTTTGCCATTCAGCCTTGCAAGCGCTGGCATCGGATATGTTCCACCCTTTTTGAGTGAATTGAATATTGTAGTTACATTCTCTTTTATTGTAACTGTCACATTATATGGTGGAGTCTTTACAATTCTAGATAATTTTACCGTGGCAATATTGCCCACAGATATAGTCATTTGCCAACCCCGAATGCCTGAGATATTGACTTTCTTGCCCTGCTTCTAAAAGAGCCCTCGGTGTAACAGTGCGTGAACAGCTTCCACGCCATGGACATGTTTTTAGAATACTCTTCTTCAGAGTACTCTTTGCCACCAAGAATACGTCTGATCATCAATCTAAAGTGGTAAATTTCCAGATTTTTTCCTTCAGGCACCTCAATATCCATCATTCTGTATAGTATTTTCCCCATATCAGGTAGAAACTGTCTTGAAAACTCGAATTTCACTGCCATCTTTATCTCCTCATTTGATATGGCAGTGCCGTACATCTGACATGTCTTGTAAATGGCCCAGACTGCAACTAGCGGCCACTTGCGTGCATGCTTTTCATGAATTCCTTTTTTGAATAGAAATAATGTATATTCAGATTCTGCAGTGCCGAGTCCCAGCTTTTGGCAGCAGTTGGACAGCTTTGCAAGATACTTGTTTGCCTTTGTAGTTTTTCTATCTCCGACATCATTATGCATGAATCTCTTGAGACATTCAGTCTCAGGCATTTTGGGCAGAATATCCTTGCTGCCTATTACATGTCTCTCATACAGATTGGTTTTTGATTTGCGTGATATTGGTCTTTCAGCCTCCATTTCAGCAGACAAGATAACGCCGCATTTCACACATATGACATCGCCGCACTCTTCGATAGTATGTTGGTGATTGCAGGAATCTAATTTTTGCAACGAATCTAGTGATTTCTTTTTATCTTTTAAATATTAATGCAGAATCTAATTTCCACCTATTGTATTTACTGATGTGTCAAACATTTTTAATTGTTCAGCAGATGGTCTCACACGCAGTTTGATTCTGTTGGAATCAGCACGCATTATTGCCTGGCCTTTATCCAATGAACTAATTTCTTGCTTTTCACTTTCAGATAGTTCCAAAACTTTTCGCACTCTTTCGGCAGATGCCGGACTCAATTTCAACATCAAGATAGTTGATGAGTTTTTAATTACTGCTGCACCATGTTCTGAATCCAATACTTCATCAATATCTTGCGTCATAAGTAACATGTGTACATTCTCTTTTCTGCCAGACCTTGCAATATCACTCAAAATACTTGCAGTACTCTCCATACGTAAAGCAAACCATGCTTCTTCGATCACCAATAATTTGGGGATGTGTACAGAGGTATTTCTCATGTCTTGCCATATTTTTAGTAGAGTCAAAGTAATTAGCATAGAATTAATGTTGGTGTGCGCGGCCTTTCGTAAGGCAATTACTGCTTTATCGCCAATCTTCATATCTCCGGTAAACTTTTTTGCCAATTCTCCCGAAGTAAATTGCGCCAGATATGTGGCGGCACTCCTACAGTCTGCCGAATCATCTGTAGTGTCATTGTGTAATTTATCGACCATCTGATGTACCGTAGTTACACCTTCTGACTTTGATATTACGAGTGATTTCAGATTGGGGGGCATATTTACGACATCACATAGTAGATCTGCCGCCCTATCTGATGCCTCTAGTAATATGAATGGGTCAAGTCCCAAGCTTTCTCCACCAATCAGATCTACCACCTCCATATTGAGATGTTCAGATAAATCGACATATTCGCCGTGTAAATCTAAGATATATGCCATAATTTGGATATCTCCATATCTTGATTTTGCCATTTCTAAGAAATTTGAGATGTACGTTTTGGCAGTCATTGATTTACCAGAACCTGATGCACCCAGTATGGTCATGTTACAATTGGTCATCTTTGTATAGTCGTAGATGACCGGTGCGCCTGTGAGCTCGTTACTACCAAGATATACACCATCAGGTGCCATCAACTCACTAGAAAGAAATGGCCACAGTGCGGCCAAACTGCTCGATGGAAACATGAATCGTGGCTCGCCGGATAGTAACATCTTTGCCTGCTTGCCCGATATACTAAGATAACTAATTTGTCGCCAGCGCGCCTGCCTCTCAAATTCCTTGCAGTTTTTTTCTAATGACTTTTGAGAGTCACCTGTAACTATTGCAGTAATACCAATTTTGTACATTGTAATTTCCTGATTAACTACCAAATCATTTATCTGTCTGGCTTCATCTGCTTCAATTTTAGCTCGCTGTGACAACATCATAGATAACGTATTTGCATGCGAAGATAGTGCTCGTCTGGCTTGGCCCGGAGTCATCGGCTCCAAATCGATATTTACAATACTACACATTCCGGCCAAAGTTGTGATCCATGCAGGATGAATATTTTTTGCAAAATTATAAATTATATATGGTCTCCACCAATTTCCATCTGCCATTTCTAATGATTGCATATTTTCTTTAGCTACTTTGAATTCAACCGGAGTATCTTGTCTGGTGTGTTGGAATTTCCCACCAGTCAAGTTGGGCCCCAAATCATGCTTTGATGTCAAATAGACGCTTCTATCTACATATGTGTGTGAAATTCCTGCAACTGCAATATCTGTAAAGCGATTTATGATGCTCATCGTTGTTTTCTTTTCGGATGCCATCAGTAACATGACAAATGATCTCAGTACTTCATCTCTTTCATCCATTGATAAAATGTCATAGTTGAATGCTTTGAGTTTGTAAGATATTTTCGGATGTAGTATTTTTTTTATCTTCTTTTTTGCGGGCTTTTTTTCAGATTCTAGTATACCAAACATGGCATCAATTAATTTGTCTGCTTTTAAGCAGGAATCATAATAATAGATGTGGAGCACAAATACAAACTTGATTCAATAACTGTGGATGACACTCAATTAGATATATTAGATAAATATACGGTGGAAGGTGCCCAGATATTTATCACTATAGATGGTAGATATCTAGTAAGTGAGCCGCGCATACCTAAAGGAGGTGAGGAACTCTACGACCAGATTCTCAAAAAGATAGACGTGAGCTTTGGATTAGATGATGCTGAATCGAGTAAAGAAGATATTGCAAAAAAGTTTGAAGTAGAATTCTGGGATACGGCAGGCAGACTAAATCGTAGGGATGAGGCAAATACAATGTTTCGGGATGTCCAATATTATATCAGGCGAGATATTATCGGATATGGTATTTTGGATACAATGATGAATGATTCTAAGATAGAAGATATTTTGTGTTCTGCATATGGCAGAGATATACGAGTAAATCACAGTGGATATTCTGGTACTTTTCACACCCTGAAAAGCAATGTGCAGTTTCCATCTGAAAGTGAGATGGAGAAATTCATTCAACGAATTTATGGCAAGACGGGCTCAGAACCCACAGAGTCACGACCAATATCAGTAACTTACATGGAGGATGGTTCTCGAATTTCATGTACGTTTGGCAGCCAGGTATCAAAGCCGGGTCCTATTATTGCTATTAGAAAATTTCCGGGAGATCCTCTAACTATAACTCACATGGTAAAGTCAAGAACCATATCTGCTGAAGCTGCCGCCTACATATGGACTCTATTGGATGCAAAGGCAGTAGGTATGGTAATTGGGATTACCGGCTCTGGTAAAACGACTCTGATGAGCACATTTATGACCATGTTGAATCCAAACTGGAGAATCGTAACTATCGAAGATACTCTGGAAATGCAGATACCTCACGATGACTGGGTAAGATACCATACAAGAAAGAGCTATGGCATGTTATCAGATAGATACGACATTACAATAAGAGATTTGATTGATTCTAGTTTGACACAAAAGCCCGACTTTGAAGCTATAGGTGAGATTAGATTGAAAGATATGGATGTACTATTTCAGAGTGTAGGTACAGGGCATGGTGGCTTGACATCATTTCATGCGTCAAATCCTACAGGTGCAATAACTCGAATGCGCGGCAATGGAATAAGTGATGGTGAGATTGCCCTACTGTGGTTTGTAGTTCATTCAAGAACGATAGATCTTGAAGAAGGCAGAGTAAGAAGGGTCGAGGATATTTCTGAGGTACTGTCGGATCCTCGTACTGGGGATGTGCGAATAGAGTGTATCTACAAGTATAATTTGGATATAGATAAATTGGAAAGACAGACTGAATGGCCACCAAAAAAGTACGCTGATGCCATACATACTATCGGAATAAAGGATGATAAAGCAGATCTACAAAAAAGAATTACTCTGCTAAATGAATGTGTCAAAGAAGATGCCAATGACTACAAAAAGGTATTTGAAATTTTAGAAAGATACTACAAAAGATGATACCATACTATGAAAAATCTATACACGTGATTATTTTAGGCTGTACACAAGTGGGGCTTTTGGATGTTCGGGTTATTTCAATTTCATTAAAAAATTCCTAAAATGACTTGTTCATTATATAAGATAAAATTTGGAGTCAAATTACATCTCCCTATATTGCGGATTTTTTCAATTTGTTGATGTGGTGGAAATGTTATATTAGAATAGCAATATATAATTTGGGCAGTGATGTAAAATTTGCAAAAAACCGAAAAAATGTGGGTTAAATTATTCTGCCACATTAAACCATTTTGCGTCTACCAAACACGATTGAATTGAAATATTTTTACTGTACCACATCTTCATTCGATGTTTGAGTAGCAATTGTATTCATCAACCACATCACTGTACTCATTAACTACATCACTGTACTCATTAACTACATCATTGTACTCATAAATCACATCATTTTGTTCATTAATTATTGGTATGATTGCATTGTAAACATGTTCAGGCACAGTAGAATTGGAGTCATAATGCACTCTAGAAATTCCAAAGATTGTCAATGTATCTGTTAGTTCCACATCCAATTGTTCAAGTTCCACATCCAATTTTGCAATTTTTATGTCAAGGACATCAATCATATCAGACAACTCTGTCTGTCCCTCATACAACCCATTGTTTAAGGATTCAGGTATGTTATAGCCACGTGAATCAAATTCAACTTTGGTGGATGCATCATCCCCATACATGAGATGTTCTTCATCAGGATGGTGTTCAAGTCCTAGTATGTGACCTACCTCATGCATAGTAGTATTGGTCAGCTGATCTGAATCCCACTCCACATATGATTTATTGCAGTCAAAATCTCCAATGTGTATTGCTATCACTCCCTCATACATTTTCGTATATGATGCAAGACCAATATGGTTGGGAGATGGCATCATCTCCAAATAGACCAATATGTCGGCTTGTTGACTGCCGGTCATCTCAAATTTTATATTTTCATTTTTATTTTCCCACATCTCAAATCCACGTTCTATAGCTTGGTATACTCTACCTAAATCACGCGGGTCGTGTGGTAGGACTCCCATTACAGGTGGGATGGCGTATGTAAAATATGTGTTGTTCATTTTGCTCTTTGCCACATTTTCTGAGACAATAGCCCAAGTTATGACATCTGATGGTGTGGGATATTTTGAAAATTCGAGTAACCAGTTATCAGCTTGGATTTTTGATTTTACATCAATTGACGCGGTAGGCGGAGATGTTTCTGGCTCTACATTGATTGATATGGTTGGTGGTTCTATTGTATTAGATTCAACATCAATTGACGCGGTAGGCGGTATCTCAATAACTGGTTCAATGTTAATTGTCTGCACTTCCTCACGTATTATACCCACTAACTCGTTTCCCATTATACTAAGTAATGTGATGGTATGATCCACCTCATCAGATAGTCCCAAGTTATCCATAGTATCAAAAAATACGTCAGGTGATATTGCAAAATATACCATGATGCCCACCAGTACTACCACGGAAACAACCTTGATAGATTTACGTCCTTGTCTTTTCATTCTATTAGATTTTTCATGGTATAGGGGTTTTGCAGTTACAGAGTCATTGAACCATCTCCCACCATCCAAAGTTGTTTTCCTACACAAATGTTTTTCAGGCAATCTACAATCTGAACAATGTATGCCATTGCAATAGTTACATCTAAACACTTCAAGTGCATCTGATATTAACACACCACAATATTGACATCTTATTGATTGGCTCATCCTTATCATTCTAAATTGAGTGTGAATTTATGTATATTTGGAACAGAAGATCGTATAATTTTTGGCTTTAATTTGCCGTTAAATACCTTCATTGAAATTTGGTATGATGTCAGTAAAGATGGAGACCAACATCTTTGTTATAATAATGATATTATCTGTATTGTGTGCAGGTTCAATTTCATGGAATATCGCAATATCTTTGGATTCTAATTATGAAAAATACAAACATGAAAAATATGATGATACCAAACATGAAATTAAAGATGAAAAACCGCATGAATCCAAACATGAAATGGAACATGAGATGGATAATAATATGGAGCCAAGTGGAGATGTCTCCACTATAGTTAGTGCTGATGACCCAATAATTGGTAATGTTAACTCTTCTATAACTATTGTAGAATTTTCTGATTTTGAATGTCCATTCTGTGAGAGCTTTTATTCAGATACTTTGCCACAAATAAAGTCTGAATATATTGACACGGGTAAAGCCAAATTAATTTACAGAGACTTTCCACTATCATTTCACCAGAATGCCATACCAGCTCATTCGGCTGCCAACTGTGCAGATATGCAGGGCAAATTCTGGCAGTATCACGATATTTTGTTTGATAATCAGATAAAATGGAGTGGGATGACCTCAATATCATTTGATGATTGGTTGTATGAACGTGCTAGAGAGATTGGACTTGATCTAACTCTATTTGATGAATGCATGAAATTAGATGACACCATGGAAGAAATTTGGGGAGATATAGATGATGCAATGAAATTAGGTGTTAGTGGCACACCCACTTTTTTTATATGTCAAAATGATGATTGTACAAAAATAGTTGGTGCCCAGCCATTTGATGTATTCGTTGATATTATAAAATAAGATAAAATCATAACTCCTATAAACACGGGTTTAGATCCACTCTAATGATGAGCAGCCTCAAGTGGTTTTTTCCACCAACTCATGGAGGCGTGGCACAAGGCTTCAATGACAGTGGAAAGGAATACTTTACAGCAGACGTTTTGGAGCATGTTGTCAGGGAAATAATCCAGAATTCCCTTGATGCCAAAGACCATAGACATGATGGCAAGCCAGTAATAATAGATATGAGTGAAATGGAACTTGGGGGGGGCTATCAATGCCGAGGAACTTCAGTCCCATGTAGAAAAGTGTCTTGACGCTGCTAATACACAGAAACATGAAAAAGCCAAAAAATTTTACGAGAATGCCATAAAGATTCTTCAAAAACCCAAGATACCAATATTGAAGATAATTGATGAAAACACCACTGGATTAAATGGTGATCGTTGGGATGCGTTGGTTTACAAGGAAGGAACTCCAAACAAGGATGAACCAACTGCCGGGGGAAGTTTTGGCATAGGAAAGAATGCACCATATGCAGCATCTGATCTGAGCTTGGTATGCTATTCTACACACTATATCGACAAACACAGAATTGAGAAATTCATAGGCAGGTGTAAACTGATGGCACATGACGATCCAAACAATTCAGATGAGGAACTACAACATGTTGGTTTTGGAACATCAAATGACCGTAAAGGTAGGTACTATCCCCCCATAATGGGAAATGAGATTCAGGAGGAGTTTAGACTAGATGAGCGCGGTACAGGAATTTTCATATTTGGATTCAAGGGCGAACAGAAATGGCAAAAACCTGCTAGACGTTCAGTAGTAGATAATTTCTTTGCAGCCATACATGACCGCAAACTTGAAGTCAAGATAGGTGATATCAACATCAACAATGACACTCTGAATGGGGAAGAGTTCACATGTGAAAAAAAATACTATTACAACTTGTGGAGGGATTCTGCCACACCAACAATCGTAGAAGGAAAATTTGGAAAATTTGAATTAAGAATAGCTAGTGGTGACGAGGACATGGAAAACCGTGTGGCATATATCAACAGTCGCGGAATGTTCATTACAGCAGAAAAGAGTTGTGCAAAGAATCCATTCCACATCAGAATTGAGATTGGAAAATTTATGGCAATCATAAGGGCTGTAGATGAAAAGACGGAAAAGCGCATACGTGAAATGGAGCCTCCCACCCACGAATCCATTGAATACAAACGATTGAAGGGAAATGAGCAGAAAAGAGTCAAAATAGAGCTAGATGAGATAAATGACAAAATCAGAGGACACGTCAAGAAATTACTAAACCTTGATGATTCCAGAGAAAGCACCAATTTAACAGAGCTTGCAGAGATCATACCATTTGTCTCAGAGTCAGACGGCAAGAATGGAATCAATGACGAAGAAAAAGTCAGACAACCCAGAAAAATAGAAGTCAAAACAATACAGATCAGTAACAGGATTCCAGTAATGGGTGGAGAAGATGGAACAGGTGGAGATGGTCCAGGCCCCACAGACGGTGAGGGTGGACCAAATAATCACATCAAATCAAAGAAACGAGCTACCAAAACAAGCATGCAGGATGCCCATGTTACTCGTCATGTAAATAATGGGGGCAAACTACGCGTAAGATTTACCTCAAAGACGGGGACCAACAAATTCATCATATGTCCTGCCGGAGAAGAAGACAAAAATGAAAAAGCCATTACGTTTTCAAAAGTAGAGATTATACAAAATGCCAATACTGCAACATGCCAAAAGGAATTCATAATTGTAAATTCTGAAATTGGGAAACGGGTCATACTTGATCTTCCAATAGAAAGATCATCACAGTATACTGGGTATAGTGTAGTAGAGTATCGTACGCGTGGGGAGAGAAAATGAAGACTGTGATGCTGCCACACCCAGTACTATTACCAGATAGCGTAGACTATAAGGATGGATTCAAATTTGAGATCGTCATAGACAAGGAACCACAACATACTCTGGACAACCAAATAATACTGTCGGTGTACTTTGACCTGACAAGCAAATTCATACGTGACCTAGTACGTAAAAACAAAGCAAAAATTTGTACAGTAATAAAATGTACCAAGACGTATAGTCGAAAAGTAGTATTCATTAACGTCGATGAAAAGAAGGAACTGAAACTACCACAGTCAGAATATTTCGATAAGATAAGACTCTCATCATACATAACAGCAACAGAACCAATCAACGAATTTAGATCGGATGAACACCATGAAGAATTTTCTTCTATGTCAATACCTGTACCAGCAGGAGCCATATTGGCACGCGCCTCTGACAAGGATTTGAAGATAGATTCACTAGACACGCTACGTGCAGCAATAGAACTTGTACCAAGAGATACCCTGAAAGAGGGAGAGTATGTTGTCGATGTTGGCGAGGATCTGATAAAGATTTACATGCACAAAGACACGCGTAATCGCATCAACGCACTGCGTAGCTCCAATGACAGGATGTTGTTTTCTTCCATATACATGGTTGCGCTAACCTATGCAATACAAAATATAACCGAAGATGGTACAAAAACATGGGAAGAGGGACTGCGAAAGACTCTCATGGCATCTGAGAAAAAGATCAACGATGAACTAAAAAAAGAGGCATACAAACATGCTCAGAAAATACTAAAGTATCCAGTCAACTACCTAATGGAGGAAAACTCTGTTGGTTAAGCTGAAAAAGCTGAATAGAGACGCGTTCATTTGGCTAACCGACAAGATAGAAGACAACTTGGAGATGTATAAAGATCCGAATGCGGATTTTGATGAATTACTTTCTGAAAATATTGGCGAATATAGTAAGCAGACTGATGTGAACATAGCAGGTGAGATAAAACTAGAGCTGCCAGACCCGAACAAGCCCCGCCTAGAACACATGGCAGACAAACAGGCACTAGACTTTTACCGATCTCTGGAAGGAATGACACCACGGCTTGCCACTGACCCAGAAGTATTGGCATACATAAATCACTTTTATCTTCACGAATATGGCATACGGCGCTGGCCAAAATACAAGAATAGTACGGCAACTGCACATATACAAAACCATTGGCTTACCACTGGAAAGTCAAGTGTCAAGATTTACAAGTCTAGCATATCTGGGAGGACATGGTGGATAGCTCACACGGCAATTAGGGCGGCAGACGCATCCAACGGAGCATTTACCGCAGAACGTGCACTTGAGACATTCTCCAATTATCCAGAATATTATCATCACAGCATGGAATTTGAGGTACTGCGAAACCCCACCATACTAGCAGAATGTGTAAGGGCACTCATGAATGAGGCCAAAGGAGTAAATAAGCCAGGATATAGGGAAATGGCCAGAGAGATCAATCTAACTGCTGGTGCAAGACTGTTAGATTCACTGGAACCGACGAATATTCGTGATATGATCCGAGATTATTCAGATAGAATCATGCGCAAACCAGAATTTGTCATTGACAGAAAATATCTCAGGGGGACAAAAAGATGCAAGGTGTTGAGTCTAGGTGCCGGAACACAATCCACAGTAATGGCACTCATGGCAGAGAAGGGATTCAAGGGGATGGAAAAGCCAGACATTGCCATCTTTGCTGACACTCATTGGGAACCACCACATGTGTACAAACATCTTGACTGGTTGGAAAAGCAGCTATCATACGAGGTGATACGAGTCAGTGCTGGAAACATACGAGAAAATATATTGAATGGTGTCACTCCAGATGGTAACTCGTTTTTGGATGTACCGGTATTTCTGATAAACAATGACGGCACTACATCCGTGGCTGCCAGACAGTGCACCAACCACTATAAAATAAAACCAATCCACAAGAAACTCCGCGAGATTCTAAAGCTGGAGCCAGGAAAGAGGGCACCAAAGAATGTGCAGGTGGAGATGTGGATGGGAATAAGCATGGATGAAGCACACAGGATGAAACCAAGTCGCGACGAGTGGATAACTAACAAGTATCCACTAATAGATATGGGACTTACAAGGGCTCAGCTCCACAAATGGTTTGAAGAGAGATATCCCGGCAGGGAACTCCCACGCAGTGCATGTGTGGGATGTCCATTTCATACAAATATGGAATGGAAGTGGCTCAAAGAGAATGATTCAAAATCATTCGATGATGCAGTATTCATAGATAAAGCAATACGAGAAATTCCACACGTACGTGGTACACTAAGGGGGGAGGGCTATCTGCACAGGGAACGGAAGAGTCTAGATACGATAGACTTTGAGAATGTGGAAAGTTATGATGATTTCATGGCAAGTGAGTGTGAGGGTCTGTGCGGTGTCTGAAATAGTAAAGCAATTGTCAAAAAACAGAATGAATTTTGGATATATGATATACGTAAATATTGATGAGCTTCCGGGATTATACTGTTTTTGGG
>CAZIHR010000012.1:0-19753 GCA_964538885.1 uncultured Nitrosopumilaceae archaeon | reverse complement strand
GATCAATTCAAACATATCTCATTGCAGCATGTGGTGAATTCAGAGATGTTGTCAAAGTGCAAAAGCTCCTCTTTCAGGGTGTAATGGAACCGCTTCAGTTTGTCGTTTGTCTGGGGACGGCATGGTAGGTATTGATAAATTCAATTCCATGATCCAGCAGTTCAACCTCAAGCAGGTATAACATCAAGGATTTTGTAGGTGTCTTACGCCTCACATCTATAAAGCACGAACCGTTGTTTGACATTATGGTAATAGATGTCCTGAATTCCATTATTGTCTTCTTCATGAAGCCAACCTAGTTCTTGTAGGTGGTTTTTTTTGAAAACGGTGGAGGTCACGATACAACTTAACGAATCATCAAAATATGTAATCAGTTTATAGCCGCAAAAACTTGGTTCTTTCATTTCATGCAGTCTGGATGCTGCATTGCGTTTGAGTATATGCGCTTGTAGCGTATCAATTTGTGCATGTGTGATTTGGTCATAGATGATGTAACCATTTTCTTCTTCATAATCACATATATGACGTTGTAGCTTATCTCCATGTTCTTGCTGCACATGTATTTTGTAATCCTTGTAACACTTGCTAGCACTGTCTTGCATCCGGTACTGCCCCGACCTGTTCCTTAGTGAGCTAACTTTATTCTCCTTGGACTGCAAGACATGAACCTTTACTGCATCACGAAACTCTAACCGAAACTTCTACACGCGCCTCTTGCTCACCTTCATCCTTACGGCAACATACAATGTCATTCTACTCTTCCAAATTGACTTTCATAAGTTTGCGTGATCGATGCAGTGTAAAATAGTCTTTGGACGATCACCTAAAGTCGGGATGAACAAATTGTTGTGCAATACAGCAAAGGTACCATGCATGCTACCTACATTGGCGGCTACCTGCAGTACAGTAATATCCACATCACCCATGAATTAGTTGCGAAAGTCAGGCCGTATTTTAATACTAGTGTGTATATGATTCTCTGCTTGGCCGCTATACTTCCCGAGAATATTGGGTTTCTAGTTATGATAGGAGTAGGACTTGTGATGGCCCTGACCGTCACGCTGATGGTAAAGGCCGAGACCAAGTGGCTCGGCACGCGCAAGACCTCCGAGTGGTTCTACACTGCTGGCCGCACCATAAAGACCGGACTAATTGCGGCCTCAATAGTGTCAGCATGGACGTGGGCCGCCACACTGCTACAGTCCTCCACAGTAACATTCGAATTTGGCGTGGCCGGCTCGTTCTGGTACGCGGCTGGCGCATGCATACAAGTAATACTGTTCTCAATATTGGCCATCGAGCTGAAGCGAAGGGCACCCATGACCCACACATTCGCGGAGATGATAAACGTCAGGTATGGAAGGCACGCGCATAAGGTCTTCCTGCTCTTCGGACTCATGACAAACACGCTTGTTACCGCCATGCTTGTGCTTGGTGGAGCCGCCGTAGTCAACTCGCTTACCGGTGTAGACATTACGCTTGCCGCATTCCTACTACCTGTTGGGATTGTACTATATACGATATTTGGCGGCCTCAAAGCAACGTTCTTTGCCGAGTACATCAACGCGGGTTTTATCTTTGTGGCCGTGCTGGCGTTCGTATCTGTGATCTACTTTGTGTCGCCAGACATTGGAGGAATCGCGGGTATGTACGACAAGCTGTCCGTCGCGTCAATACTAAATCCGGTGGAGGGTAACGCAATGGGAAGCTACCTAACGCTTGCGTCGGCAGGGGCTCTGGTGTTTGGTGTGATCAACATCATGGGGAACTTTGGTACTGTATTTGTAGATCAGTCATACTGGCAGCGCGCGATCGCGGCCAGATCCCGTTCCGTAGTGGGTGGCTTTATCATCGGGGGACTAGTTTGGTTTGCAATACCATTCACACTTGCTACCACGCTAGGGCTATCCGCCATTGCCACTGGCGTAACCCTGAGCGAGGATCAGATAGGCCTAGGCCTTGTCGCGCCCACCGCGGCCGCGGAAATCATGGGAGATGTAGGCGCCGTCCTGATACTCACCATAGTGTTTACGGCAGTAACCGCAGCTGGATCCTCGCAGCTAGTTAGCGTCTCATCGCTGATGACATATGACGTGTTCCGGACTTACCTCAAGCCGTCAGCCACGGGCAGGGAGCTGATGCGCGTCTCCAGATACGCCATACTACTGTTCGGGGCAGGAATGGGCCTGATGGCATCCATGCTCTTTCAGCTTGGTGTCAGCCTACAGTACGTGTACCTGATGATGGGAATCCTAATAGGGTCAGCAGTTGCCCCCATCTCCCTGTCGATACTATGGAGCCGCACAAACAGGAATGCCGCCACCGCTGCAGCCGTGGTGGGTCTAGTAACCGGGGTCGGAGCATGGCTGGGTTCGGCATCGGCCATATACGGAGAGATCAGCATATTATCCACCGGTAGCTCCGTTCCGCTGCTTGCCGGAAACATAGCGTCCATGTTGACGGGTCTGATCATCACGATCGCCGGCAGTATTGTGTTTCCGGAGAGGTTCAACTTCAAGGATCTCAAGCAGCGTATACTTCTCGCCGACGATAGAATCCGCTCCATGCTACGACGCGACGCGGATGAGCGTAGACTCGCGCGCATGTCCACGCTGTCAAAGCAGATAGGTCTAGGGGTCTCAATATTCATGGTGATAGTCTGGCCCGCCTCATTCTACATTACAGAGTACGTGTTCACCGAGTTCTCGTTTACAGCATGGGTGAGCATGGCTATTGTGTGGGCCGCTGCAGGGGCCATGGCAGTTATTGCGTTGCCCATATTAGAAGCCCGACGCAATGTAAGAGAGATTGCATCCAAGATCTTCAGTGTGGGTGGGTACGAGGATCCTGCATATGTACGGAGTCAGCATGGCAAAGCGTCGCATGAAACAGTTCACGCGCGTGGAGGCGATGCTGTGGAGGCACAGTCTCTGCTCAAGGTGTTGGTTCCAGTAGATGGTTCTATTGACTCGCTTCGCGCGCTTAACAACGCAAACCGCCTACTGAGGGATGTCTCGGCGCTAAATGTCTACCTCCTATATGTGATGGAATGGGCCGATGACGAAGATGCAAGTGGTGAGGAGGACATGGACGAACAGCTGAGCAGTCAGATGCGCAAAGAGGGACGCATAGTCCTACGTAGCGTGTCAGTCCCGCAAGAAGTGCACAGCTGCACTAGAATCGTAAAGCTCGGCATGCCTGCAAAAAAGATTGCAGAAATGGCAGATAGACTCAACGTTGACCTCGTGGCGATGGGCCGCCGCGGACTAGGTGGCACCGACGAGCCAATGGGTCACGTCACCATGGAGGTGATCGGGCTGACCCAGAAGCCGGTGATCTTACTTGACTAGTCGGATGCCGCCAGGCTTTCCCGTGGCGTATCTTTGTCACCATCATGTCGTATATCTAGATGCATACAATGGGATGATATTCTAGTTCCTATATCTATACGACTTGTTTTCTTGACATTGGTGTTACAGGCATCCCGACATAAGCAAATCCACGTTGCACACTCTTAATTGTCTGGTAACTATGGCCATCTTCTGAATAACAATAACAACGACAATTATAATTATAATTATAATTACAATGACAACAAACTATTCAAGTGGTTGCTGTCTAATCTCGAGTTACACGCCATTGCGCGTGTACATGTCAATATAGTGCAAGACATGTCAAAAACTGGTTAGAGATAATATCGCAGTGTAGTTTGTAGTCATAAGGCTTGATCAGTTATCTTCCAAAAAAATGGCCTTTATTTATGGCGGCAACGAGGTACTAGCCAAGGCTCCAAATTACCTGTTCGTGTTTGATCGTGTGTATTGTTCTGTATTTCGTGGAGTCAAGAAGCTTAGACTGCGAGATCGTATGGAAAATAGCGATCAAAGCAACTGCCACGACGGTGACGATTTGACGTGACAGAAGACGAGCTCTCCAAGGGACAGATGGAGCACAAAAAGTAGATGCTCGACGGGATGAACTAGGAGCAGATCATACTGGTCTCTAACTATGAAATGTTAACGCACATAAAATACATCTTCAAGATTGAAAAATCATCCAAAGTTACTGTAGTCAAATAGATATAGTCCGCGTAATTGCCAGCCCCGCATCCATCATATTGCATGTCGCGCCGTCAACGCAATCAGCTCTTTCTGATGTCGGTAAAAGGGGCACCCAAAATAATCTTTCTTGCGACAGCGGCGGCATCTGTGATCGTGGATGTTATGGATTCTGTGTCGCGTCCGAGTAGCCTTGCCATCACTCCCGTGCTGCCACTCATTACAGTGGCTCCGCCTATAACTTTGTCATGTTGGAGTATGGTATGATCTATGACTTTTTGCAGGTTTTCCACATGCTTTTTTTCTGTAATTACATACAATGAAGATACAACATTGTATTTTTCCATTATTCCAAATGATTTTATGTCCAGTTCTGGCGCGTCTACGGATTGTGACTGTAAAGACAATGTTTGTGTTGAATCTGATGGTTGTGGGGACGATGATAAAGAATGTGCCGTGTGCGGTGATGCCGATGGCTGCAAGGACGTATTGCGTGGATCCATCCTTGCTGTATCCACAAACCTGAACTTCCCGTTATGATCAGTGACGCGCATCTTCAGGCTGCACGACTCATACTCAAACAACTCGCCCATTCCAATGCGTCCAGGCGATAGGGTCTCCGCATATACCAAGGTTGCAGTATCATGTACGGAGAGAGTTACATCCTGTTGGAACCTAGAGCCCGCGTATGGGATTATCTGGTCTGGCATGTATTCCAGATATGAGCTTTCTTCCAATGACATACGGAGTGAGACCTGCGCCGCCGGCTTTTCTATACGCGCCGAGTCTTTTGTACCATATATCCGAGTGGCCCCCTGCGTTGTGATGTGGGCTCGTGCACTGCAGCCTAAATCAAACCTCATGACGTGTCTATCTCCCTGGAGTATGCCGCCTGACGTGGACGTGACATATACGTATGTCATGTCTGGTAGGAACTGTTCGCAGTAGAGTGCCCTCTGCACTGCTAGTGGCGGCTCTGCACGCTGGCTCGCAATTATTGTCTTGGCACCGTCGTGTAGCAATAGCAGATGTAGGCGCCCCTCCATACCCGTCCTGTGAGGCGGTATGATGTCCACAGTCTCCTTATACTTTTGCGACGCAGCCCCTCTTCCTGTAGCCGCTGCCGCACTGGTTGCAGTTACCACCACTACGACACATCTCCCACTTTTTTGGCGCGACTTTTCGGGAGAGCCCCAAACAGTAGATTTCTTACTAACAGGTCTGCCACCTCCTGTATGCCATGATCGGCCATGCAGTTGACAAAGACAAACGGCTTTTCTGTACCTCTGATTCTCAGGGCATCTGCTCTCATCACTTCCAGATCCGCGCCCACCATGGGTGCTAGGTCCGTCTTGTTTATTACAAGCAGGTCGCAGCTCGTTATGCCAAGCCCACCCTTCCTCGGATACTTGTCACCACCCGCCACATCTATGATGTAAATAAAGTAATCTGCAAGCAACGGACTGAATGTAGTGGTTATGTTGTCTCCGCCGCTCTCTATTATTATGATGTCCAGTTCTGGGTGTTCCCTTTCAATATCTTCTATTACTGATATATTCATTGACGGATCCTCCCTAACCGCTGTGTGTGGGCACCCACCGGTAGCCAGTCCCACGACTAGATTCTCCGGCAGTAAACCGCGCTCCGTGGCAAGATTGGACCTCATACGGTCTGCATCTTCCTTAGATATGACGTCATTTGATATTATGCTCACACTGTATCCGCGGCCAGCCAGTACGGGCACCACACGCTCAATCAGCATGCTCTTTCCGGAGCCAACGGGTCCCCCAATTCCAATCCTAGGTATCCTCTCCGTCATGACACATCATCCTCCTATCACGTAATGAACATTTTTGAATCCGACCTTGCATGGGCCATCTGCAGCACCTCAGCATGCGGGCAGAACTGCCACATCTCCGACATGTCCTTTATGAGGGACGACGCGGCAGCTTCTCGCATAATGGGCTTTAGCTCATGGATTATCTCCTGCGCCTCAAAGTGCTGTATCATTCCCAGCCGCAGTGCAGCGCCCACCATGTTTGAGACAAACCCATACAGCATGATCAAAACGGCCTTTTCTTTTCCTATTCCAAGCGCGCTGCAACACACACCTAGCGCGACAGGGTAGACTCCGGAGGCCTTCCCATCATCTATACACTTCACATATCTTGCCAAGCGCGTGTTGCCGCAGAATCCTGCCACGCATCTGCACAGCTGCACGCCAGAACGCACGTACATGTCCCTTGCCTCCCGCACCGTCTTTGCAGAGCAGCATGTGGCATCTATTTTCTCAACGGCATCCATATCTTCATGGGACGCTGCGTTGTATGCATTTGCAAGTGCTACACAATCTGCAACGCCGACTTGATGAGTGATCAGGTTCCTGCACAGAGCAGACAGATCCCGTGCACCTGTTACCATACCCCTAGCAAACATCAGCTCCAATCCGCCCGATGATGCAAACATCCCGGTGGGAAACAGTGAATCTGATATCTGTAGAGCATCAAGATCGTCCTGTGCGCAACAGCCGGAGACAACCCCTGCCATTTCCGGATCACTGGTGTCCATGCACATTGGCCCCCACATGCGGTACAAAGATCTCCTTTGTAATTCTCAGCTCAACGTCGCCCTCCATTTGGCCAAGAAGTTTTTCAAACATCTCCAATTCTGAATCACCCTGTATTGGAAACGACACACTCTTCTCCTCCTCGTTGATTGAGATGGGACGATGTCTGTTCCCAATTACGTGGCCCAAGATCAGACATAATTCAAAATAATCATCCAGATATGACATCTCATAGTTATCCACAGGATCCAAAGCCACAAACTTCACCACTATGACCTTTTCAGGAGCCTGCTGGATCATCAGGGTCCCCTTCTTCAGGTTCTCGTTTTGCAGTATGTCACCATGGTACAACGTCTTGCCTCGGCTCAGGTTTATCCCCACCTCAGCCCCTGATATTGTCCGTACAAGCTGCCTACTCTTTGCCATGTCAACTCTCGACAGCACGGCAGTGTCAAACGATGCCTTATTGCCTCTTGCACGTTTTTTGTTGTAAAGGGATTTTTTGCCATTGTCGTTGAATTTGTTGCCCACTATCTTATTGTAGACATCAAGCATGCCATAATTGGCAGATGTGTTAAAATATACTTTGCCTATACAACACCTTCTTAATTATTAAATATATCACACATGCATATTCAGATATTGATGCTCACACCGCGGGAGATTGACAAGCTGCATGTGTTTCTTGTAGCTCAGCTTGCGATGCGCCGCAAGGAGCGCGGTCTGAAGCTCAACCACCCCGAGGCAGTTGCTGTAATCACGGATCACATCTTGGAGGGAGCGCGCGACGGTAGGACCGTGCCCGAGTTGATGAGCTCGGGCCGAAATGTGCTCTGCAAGGATGATGTGTTGCCGCAAGTTCCAGATCTGATACACTCGATACAAGTAGAAGCCACATTTGACGACGGTACAAAGCTCGTGACCGTCCACGACCCGATAGCGAAGTGAGGATGTGTTATATGCTCGTTGTGGAGATTGTGATGGCATATGGTGATAACAAGGGGTGATGATGACAATGATAATTATGACGACAAACAGAATCGTAATAAAGGACACTACAGGAGAAGCGACCTGACAATGACCACACGTGAAATACCAGGCGAGTACATCATAACTAGCGGCAACATCATGCTCAACCGGGGAAGAGATACCACATCTGTGCAGGTCACGAACACGGGGGATCGTCCCGTGCAGGTCGGATCGCACACCCATTTTTTTGAGGCAAATAAGGCCCTATCCTTTGACCGGCAAAAGGCGTACGGCTTTCACCTTAACATTCCAGCGGGGACATCAATCCGGTTCGAACCAGGTGACTCGAGGACAGTCAGCCTCGTTGCGTATAGTGGGGAAAGAAAGGTGTACGGCTTTGGTGGACTGGTGAACGGGCCACTCGACCAGAAGAGGGATGAGGCCCTGCGCATTGCCGCGGAGAGGGGGTACAAGTCGCAGTGACACTTGAGATTAAGCGGCGCCGATACGCCGAGTTGTTCGGGCCCACCGCCGGCGACAGAGTCCGACTTGCCGATACGGATCTGATAATAGAGATCGAGCGCGACCTGCTAGTGCACGGCGACGAGATAGTCTTTGGCGGCGGAAAAAGCGCGCGTGATGGAATGGGTCAGGCCAGTGGTGTCCTGAGAGAGAATTCACTTGACCTGTTGATTACAAACGCGATCGTCATAGATCCCATGCTTGGCATCGTAAAGGCAGATATCGGAATAAAGGACGGGCTTATCGCAGGCGTCGGGAACGCCGGCAACCCCCACATCATGGACGGCATAGAGATGACCGTGTCATCTAACACGGAAGTGATTGCAGGCGAACACACGATATGCACACCTGGCACCATAGACACTCACATCCACTTCATCTCGCCACAACAGGCGGTGGACGCCATATGCAACGGCACCACCACCATGATAGGTGGCGGTACGGGGCCGGCTGACGGCACAAAAGCCACGACCTGCACACCAGGCTTGTGGAACATACACCGCATGATTGAGGCCGCTGAGGAGTACCCGCTAAATTTCGGGTTCCTCTGCAAGGGCAACGACTCTAGGCCCGAGTCACTTCTTGAACAAGTGGGGGCTGGTGCCTGTGGGTTGAAGCTACATGAGGACTGGGGTACGACACCTGCCACCATAGACTCAGCACTGCATGTGGCAGACGAGACAGACACGCAGGTTGCTATACACACCGACACGCTCAACGAGTGCGGATTTGTGGACGACACCATACAAGCCATAGCGGGCCGAACCATTCACACATACCATACGGAGGGGGCCGGCGGGGGACATGCACCCGACATAATGAAGGTAGCTGGATTACCAAATGTACTACCGTCCTCCACCAACCCGACGCGCCCATTTACGGTAAACACATTAGCAGAACACCTCGACATGATGATGGTCTGCCACCACCTGAACCCCTCTGTCCCGGAGGATCTCTCGTTTGCCGAGTCACGCATACGCGGTGAGACTATAGCGGCAGAGGACGTCCTGCACGACATAGGTGCAATATCCATGATGTCCTCTGACAGCCAGGCAATGGGAAGAGTTGGGGAAGTTACCACCAGAAACTGGCAGACCGCCGACAAGATGAAGCGCAGTGTGGGACGGCTTGCCGGAGAGCGCGGCGACAACGACAACTTGCGCGTGAAGAGGTACCTTGCCAAGATCACCATAAATCCAGCCATAACACATGGTATATCTGCCCACGTAGGCTCACTTGAGCCAGGCAAACTTGCCGACATCGTGGTGTGGTCGCCGCAGTTTTTCGGCATAAAGCCCAAGATGATCATAAAGGGAGGGTTCATCGCGTACTCTCTAATGGGCGATCCTAATGCAAGTATACCGACGACCGAGCCGGTGTACTACCGCCCAATGTTTGGGGCTCTCGGCTCGGCCAAACACTCAACGTCAGTCACATTCACGTCAAAGCTGGCCATCTCTCGCGGGCTTCCGGACAAGCTTGGTACATCAAAGATGTTAGTGCCAGTTAAGAACTGCCGCAGTATAAGCAAGAAGGATATGATATACAACGATCTGATGCCTGAGATACACATCAATCCTGAGACCTATGAAGTAATGGTAGACGGCAGTCTGGCCACCGCCGAACCGGCAACGCGCTTGTCGCTTGGAAGGCTATACAATCTATACTAGACTTAGCCGACATCGACTAACTTTTTTGGTAACTGAATAGGTCATGCCTAAAATTTAGCAGACATAGAAATGGAAAATGAACTATGATACACACCATGAAATACATGTGAATTAAGCATATAATTACAAAATGCTTCATGAGAATATGCTAAATTAATTTACTGTATTACAATCTGAAGTCGTGAGGATAAAAAATAACACAAACAAGAAAATGAGATGTTGAAGATCGTGTAGTAAGCAGAACAGATAAAACAACAGAATAATCAAATCAGCGATCTTCATGCATTAGATAGTGGTGCATCACAAGATACGAAGCATAATCAGATCTACGAAGAACATGCTGTGAATGGGCCCTACCTGTTTACCTGCATCACTGCCTTTACAGAATCAAAGTTTAGGCTGTAGGAAGCAGATACTACACTACACATAGAGCATTTTATCAAAAATTTCCCTAGAAGACATGGAAATTACATTTTTTGTATATAATGCAAGATACTGTTTGAACGCATATGGGGAAACAAGTCACATGTATGCGTATGGAGCGCGGACAACCAATGACTACTTTCTCTACGATAACTGCATCAGTAGTGGCGCCGCTTGAATCAATTGCATCTGCTGTGATGATCAACAGAAAAGCGATCATGTCTCGGCAGGCGCTTTTGCCATCTGCGGCAGTGGCATTGGTCACCGTACTAGCAATATCCGGCGTCATAAACCCGGCGTTTGGTGCCGGTGCCATCTCGGAAGGATTCACGATTGGCGACGTGTTAGACGAGAGCTGGGGCTGGTTCATAGTTGTGGGCCTCGGCGCCGTATTCGCGATCGTAATCACGATCGAGACAAAGGTGGAGGAAAGATACCTAGGCGTCTCCCAGACCTCCGAGTGGTTCAACACTGCGGGCAGAGTAATCAAAACAGGTCTTACTGCAGCTGCCATTGTATCTGCATGGACGTGGGCCGCAACGCTACTACAGTCATCCACAGTAGCCTATCAGTATGGAGTAAGCGGCCCGTTTTGGTACGCGGCTGGCGCGTCCATACAGGTTCTTCTCTTCGGCATACTGGCAATAGAGCTCAAACGTAAGGCGCCCAACGCCCACACGTTCCTAGAGATCATAAGGGCTAGGTACGGTGATGGTGCCCACAGAGTCTTTCTCGTGTTCGCCCTGATGACAAACATGATAGTGACCGCCATGCTGCTGCTCGGCGGTGCGGCAGTCGTCAACGGTCTGACCGGCATGGACATCTCGCTGGCCGCGTTCCTGATTCCGATAGGCGTCATGATATACACGTTGGTCGGCGGGTTAAAGGCCACATTCGTGGCAGACTACATGCATACAATCATAATATTCATCGTGATACTAATATTCGTCAGCACTGTCTACTTTATCAGCCCAGTTACGGGTGGAATTGAAGGGATGTATGACAAGCTGGTGGAGGCCGCGCGCATAAACCCGGTAGATGGCAACGCGGCTGGTGCCTACCTTACCATGGCATCCCTCGGAGGGCTGATATTTGGTGTGATCAACATAGTGGGCAACTTTGGCACCGTGTTTGTGGATCAAGCCTATTGGCAACGCGCGATCGCCGCGCGCCCACAGTCCACTGTAAAGGGATTCCTGCTTGGAGGAGCCTGCTGGTTTGCCATTCCGTTTACACTTGCAACTACAATGGGCCTCACTGCCGTCGCGCTGGGTGTGGACCTGACGCCAGAGCAGGTACAGCTCGGGCTTACTGTACCCGCTGCCGCATCTGTCTTGATGGGCGAGTTGGGCGCCGTGATGGTGTTAACCATGCTGTTTATGGCAGTGACATCGGCTGGCTCCGCGGAGCTGATCGCCGTCTCGTCGTTGGTCACATACGACGTATATCGGACGTACAAGAATCCGTCAGCAACTGGAAAACAGCTGCTAAAGGTCTCGCGCGCCACCATAATAGGGTTCGGCCTCGGCATGGGGGGTCTGGCAGTCATACTGCTGAGTATGGGACTGTCACTGGGATTTGTATACTTGGCGATGGGCGTGTTGATCGGATCCGCCGTGATACCAATAGCCTTGACGATCACATGGAAGCGCACAAACAAGTATGCCGCAACTATAGGCGCGATTGCGGGGCTCTTCGTAGCACTTGGCACATGGGTAGGCGTGGCCGCGTCACTACCAGAGTTTGGGGGCGAAGTGTCGCTTGCCAGCCTAGGACACAATTACTCGATGCTCTTCGGTAACATTGCTGGCATACTTACCGGCGGTGCCATTGCAGGCTTGGGAAGCTTGGCAAGCAAGACTAAATTCGACTGGGCCATAATGAAGGAGAGAATAAAGTTGGTGGACATTAGCCAAGCCGAGAAGGCGGCGCTCAGCGCGGACGAAAAGACGCTTGGCCGCGCGTTCAAATTCAGTCTTAAGGGTGGCGGACTCATGACCTTGGTGTTGATCATAGCATGGCCCATGCCGCTGTTCTTCTCAGGGTATGTGTTTGACGTAGGATTCTACTCGCTGTGGGTCATCATAGCTGTAACATGGGTAAGCGCTGCGACCTTTTTTATAGTTGGGCTACCCATCATAGAAGCGAGGCATGGAATCGCACAGGTCGTCAGGGGCAGAAAAACGGTCGTCACAGAATCTGGTACACAAGATGCCGTCGAGGATGAACCTGTAGATGATGATGATGATAAAAAACGCAGGAAGGATGACGGAGCAAAATCAGGAACGTGATCCCTCATGACACATTGTAGTGGGTGCGGCATCACCCTCGGATGGAAAAAGTACAAGTTCCAGCGCATGTGGCGCATACCAGGCTATTATTGTAAACCTTGTATGCTAGAGCTTGGCAAGGAGTTTGACAAACATGCCAAGATTGTAAGCCCTACCAGAAAATGTGATCTGTGCGATGTCGACTATTACTTTATGAAGTCGTACAATAAGGGTGGCATCCACCACAACTACTGCCATGTCTGCTACGAGGCAGTCACAAACGGGGCAGTTCCCATCCCCACGACGCCAAAGTCAAAGGGCGAGCTGCCTAGACCCCCTCAAAAACTGCCCCTCGTAATGATAATCTTTGCCGGGCTGGGCGGCCTGATGATGCTTCTTGGACTGGGCTTTACCATGATGGCCACCGGGGAGAATGCCAACGTGACACACATTCTGTTTGGAGCCATTACGACCGCGCTCGGATTCGTCCTGATTCGGAAGACGTTAAAATCACGCAGTTTGTTACTGGGCCAAGCACACGGAAACAGGGGAAGCGGTAACGATAGTAGAGCCAAGCCAATCAATCCAGATACCACGACCCGATAGTATTCCTAGTCCCAGCACAGGAGCCAGTTCTCTGTAGATACATTGCAGATGACAGCAACGCTACCTGATGTTTGACGGATGTAGTACTTTTGCAGTAACTGTCAACATGTTTTTTGGAAATTAATCAATTTTAAACATGCATTGAGTAATTGACAAGAAAAATGAACTAAAGTCGAGGCATGATGTTAACAGTTACTAGTGACCTGCCCTATTTTTGTACAGATATACTGACGTGTTCTTGATTGCTGTTTCTGGTTTGATGCCGCCATATTACCAGTGCCGCGCCAGCTCCACCTACAATGATATACGCGCCAAACAGTATTGTGGCGCCTCCAGACAAGTACCGTATCGTCATTCTTGCAATGTTGGTGCTGTAGCATGCTGTAAACAACAATGACAGGGCACCTGCCACCAGCACCATGCCAATTATTGATCCCGCGCCAAACATTGATGCAAATAGTAATGTCAACGCCAGCAGTGTCTCGGCATCGGCCGTAGACGATGTTATTGTGTCCGATATAGCTGACAGAACCAATACAATCAATCCACCACTTCCGGCCAGACCGTGTACACATCCTATGACGTATGGGACGGGACTGTGCGAGTGGTCCGAACTGCTGCTATCTTCCTTGCTCCTGTCATCGTGACTGTGTGGGTGGGAATGCATCGTTCCGTCCTCGTGCATATGGACGTGTGAATGGGTCCATAGCCATGACAGAAATGGCAGTGCTCACCTTTTTGTTCCTCCAACCCTTTTGCATATCGCCGACACACCAAGTAGGAGCAACATTACTCCCACCCACATCTCAAATATATTAAACAGTCCGTGTGGGATGTTTATTGACAGTATAATTACTGCCACTGCCACTAGAAATATGCTAGACGCGTGCCCGAACCCCCATGACAGACCCGATACGGAACCCATTATACCTGCCATCTTTCTGCTCTGCTTTTCTTCTCCCTTTTGCACCCGCCTTACAGACGTCAACATTGCAGTTATGTGATCCGGCTCCAATGCGTGATATAGTCCTACCAGTAGCCGGCCGCCAGCAAAAACATGGAGGCATCTACATACGGTACATGGTGTGCACCTGCAAGCAGTCCATCCAGTACAGTCATGAGATCACCCCCATGACAGCCGCGCCATCTCCATCGTTACTGTCACTAAACAATGCTGGTGATAATGCAGATGCTGGTGACGGCACCCGACTTACTTCCCATTGCACATATAATGCAGGCCTAATTGGATCCTGCGCCGAGACATTTACCGTATCACCTTCTGTCCTATCCGAGATGCTGATCTGAAGGCACTTGAATATATCTGGCACACAGATCATAGTTTGATGGTCAAACACATCCTGCTGATCTGATATTACAAACGAGTACGTGCATGTCCCGTACAGCAACATGACATCGTTGATGTTTATACGGCGGTTGCCGGCGATCATGCTCTGGATCAAGTCGGCCGCCGCAAGTATCCCCTTGTCATTTTCATCTATTATGTTGTACCACCTGCACCGGCGCATATCTCATCAGGTAGTTACCTTGTAGGATTATTGAACCGCATATGGTCATTGTTCTAGATGATCTTACAGACGGCATGACGCTTGCATATGCTACAAGCTTCTTAAAGTGGAAAAAGCAGTCAATACCGTCAATCTCCGCAGGCAGTATCAGTGTAAGATAGTGACCTGCGCCGGGGATTATATACAGCAGATGTGCGTCGGGATCTTTGGATACTGCATCACGTATGCGTACGTTCGCTTTTGCCATCTGATCTGTCATATAGGATAACGTATTCTGGTACGAGTATATTCTATAATCTTTCAGCCTGCGCACTTCCGTAATCCAATTTTGGATGAATGGAGATCCTTTGATTTTGATTGCGTGATGCATCAGAATGCCTTGTATGAAGTTTTTCAATTCAGTCCTGTGGTTTAGCATGCCGTGTCTGAATCGCATCAGATCCTTGTTGGCCATGCTCAGGGCTCTTGGAACGTGGCAGAATATAATAAATTCTCCAAGATATATGTCTGCAAGAATATACGTGTCCAATCTATCCGTTTTTTTCGATCCGGCAATGAGTTTTGTCCTGTTCGGTTGGAGAGTGTCACATCGTATCTCAATTCATTGCACAGATAAAAAAATGGTTTTATCCAAACAGATGACAACTCCATTACAATCTTGGTTTTGGGAACGTTGTAGAAAATATTCTTTATTTTGGGCATGTTATGCTGCACGTTGCCGCTCAATGTAATCATTCCATTTTTATCCATGCCACATACCTGAATAGTCTTCTTGTGGACATCCATTTCTACAAAAGTAGCCTTCATAACTATTTTAGAATGACAAGTAATCTGTTTCCTTGCTTTTGTTGGACGCCTGAAAGAACTGGTCTTAGGTAAGATATCACCTAAATTCTTTTTTTTTGGACGCATATGACTATCTTTCTATATAAGTGACTTTACAAGGACGAGATATTACGATTAAATGCGTAAATCATCTAAACGAAACTGGAAAAGAAAATTCACCTAATCGACTTAAGTCATATCACATCACATAAAAAATGAAGTTGGTACGTAGATACAAACCAAAAATTAGACAGGTTTTCAGAGAAGTGCCCATAAAATACGTAAGGGTATGGAAAGAGGCGCAAGCAAGAAATTTGGATCGTTCCAGAGTTCGCAATCTGGCAAAATCGATCAAGAGTGAAGGCCTACAAAATCCACCACTGATCCAAAAGAATGCAAAAAATGACTATTTACTCATATCTGGGCACCATAGACTTTCTGCACTTAAATTGCTAGGTGCAAAAAAGGCAAAATTTCTGATACTAACAAGAGACACAGCATATGACCTCAACGATGCAAGAGCGGCATCTGTGGCAGAAAATATACATAGAGAAAAGATGGATGTAAAAGAGATTGCATCTGCGTGTGTATTCCTTGCAGAACAAGTAGGACGAAGGGATGCTGCAAAGAAGCTAGGCATGTCACCCACAACATTTAGAAAATACCACGGATTTGCGGGGGTTCCCGAAAAGCTGAAGAACTTGGTTCCAAATTCTCTGTCTAGGGACGAGGCAACTAGACTACACCAAATAATTCCAAATACAACAAAAGCATTACAAGTAGCTTACAAAATCTCCAAGATGGATTCACCTACCAAAAAGATCTATCTAAAAGTACTAGAAAGGGATCCAATAGCTCTACACAACACAATACTGAAAACAATGAAGAGATTAGGAATAAAGAGAAAAATCTACATTGAATTCTCAAGGACAAAAGCAAAAAAGCTTGCAAGAATTGCAGAGAAAAGAGATATTGAACCATCATTGCTTGCAAATCAGGTCATATCACAGTGGCTGAATAAAAGACTGTAAGCATTACCATATGGCAAGTTTTACAACAACTAAACAAAATTATGCTTTACATCAAGCTTAAATGCAAATTTTGTAATTGTCAAACATGCCATATGAAGAAGTATACATACAGAGAATGAAGAATGAGGAGATGGCAGAATCAGAGAAATCCTAGTCCTGAGAACCATCTTTATTTGATGGATGACCTGGACCCAGCATATCTTCAGGTCTTACTTCATTATCCCACCTACCTCTAACACCAATGATCAAAACTGCAACCCCTGCACCAATTAATGTAATTACAACTCCAAAAAATATAGTCTGATCAAGAACCAGAACAGAACAGTCAGTCTTTAATGGCTCCACATCATCAGAGTACTCATAACAGTCTCCAAACTCTTCGGCCTGGATAAATGCTGACTGATGATCCTGACCCAAAATGCCCAGAATTAAAAACCCTGCAAATATTAGCCCAACCCCCAAAATGGTAAATCTGGTGTCACTCACAACAGTGAATTTTCAATATCAGTATTTACACTTTAATGTCCACGTGATACAATCCATACTAGGTAGTTTCAGGCATATACTCTAACACATTTAATCCCCGTAGCCCCATCATAATATATGGTCTTTGGATGGGGCAAGAAGAAAGAGGCAGTAGAGCCGCGTATCTCCCAAACCATAAATATCAAGCTATCCGATGTGCAAGATACTGCATCTGAGTTGCTTGAGAAGAGAAGAACCAAGACAGTTACTGAAATTAATACATGTAGGAATCAAATCGTACCTCTGCTGGCAGAATTAACAGATATAGGTAACAAGCTTGAGAATGACAATCTCAAGATCGATGACATTGATAGAAACATACGCGTCGTGGTAATACGCGGCAAACAACATGTAATTAGTGTAATAAAAAAAGACATAGTTCCACTTCCCACAGTCTCCACGTTTGATGATGCCGAAGCACTCCACGATGTATTGAATCAGACACTCAAAAAAATAGGGGATGCATTAGGAAGGCAGACTAGAGTAATACATCTATTTGCAAAAAAATACGCCACAGTTCTCAAGGAGGTTTTGGCAGAGGTAAATTCTAATAATGCAGAAATCAATACACTTTTACAAAATTTTGAAAAGTATTACACGACATTTACAGAGATCGACAGCTCAATTAAAGAAATTTACAGATTGTGGGATTTCAATTCTGTTGCATTAGAAAAAATTACCTCAATATACAAGGATACAATAGAGCACGAAGACAAAATCAAAGAGTGTAAAAATGCAATTGATGAAATTGAATCATCACCAGAATATGCCCGCCTGCTAAAGATGAAAGAAACACTAGACCATCTAGTCACCAAGAGAGTACGGCTAGACAGTAAAATTCTAGATTATTTTGCAAAAATATCAAGACCGTTGAGTAGATATGAGTACGTGTCCTCACTAGACAAACAGCAAAAGATTTTACTTTCTGGGCTGATCAGAACACCAGCAGAAGTTCTTGTTGCAGACAACAAAGAAACAATTACAATAATATTGGAAAATGTCAAAAAGGGAATAAGGTCAGGATCCATATCAGTCAAAGATCAGACAAAATCACTCTCCCATATTTCCGAAGTTGAAGAAGCACTTGATGGCATCATAACTGAGGTCAGTGAATATGAAAAATCTCACAAAGATACAACTTGTGCTATTGAAAAGTTGACCCCAAAAGATCTGCACATATGGAAAAGGAAACTAGAGAAAGCTACCACATACATGTCAACAATGAAGACAAAGATAAAGTCACTAAAAGAGGAGATAGATGCGAACAAAACGCAGATCCCCCTCATTGTAAATACTATAGAAGCAAAACTCCGCAGATTTTCAAATACTCAATATACAGTAGTGACTGAAAATTAATTAGGCTAAAGAATTACCACATGTCGTGCTGTTTAAAAAGAAATTAGAGAGGCATGTCCTGCTACAAAGAGAAGTAGTTGACAGCATACAGTCGTACTGCAAAATGAAGCACCCCAATGAAGGAATATTGATTCTCAAGGGCAAATCAAAGAAAGGCAGTATAACTATAACAGGACTGGTGATCCCGCCATTCAACTATACAGGACCCACATTTGCAGGATTTCCACACTCGTTTCTTCCATTTGATCTGAGTTATGTTGGAAGCGTCCACTCCCACCCAAGCGGATCAGCAGACCCCTCTGTGACTGACCTCCATAACTTTTTTGGTTTGGTGTCAGTAATTGTCAAGGCACCATACAATGATGAAGATATCTTTGCATGGGACAGTGGTGGAAAGTCTATAGATGTGGAGATCATACAATGATGTGTCATACAATGCAATTTTAAATAAATTCACTTTCGTCAACTCACAAAATAAACGAGTTTTCCAGTATTCTCTATCTTGTGACTAGGGTTCTACAAAAAAGGGACTGCTCGCATCAGATATAGTGATTCAACATATCTAATGATTTCATGTGTCCAATCCCAAGAATTAATTTTAAAATCTGTTCATCATTTTCACAATAATCATATTTAGATAATACAATATGATGAATGAGGATCATATGTGTATAATCACAGATAATGTACAGTATACTGTATTGACGTTATCCACTTGTTGTTTCCACATATTATGATGCTAGGTGTTTTGGTAGGTGTTTTTTCCAGCTTGGGCCAGTAATTCTATCATAAAATCAATCATCTCAGCTAGGTACTATACCCATAAATGTAGATCAGATTTTGATGAAATCTTTTCTAGTTTCTACATATTTACAGAACCAAAGTTGTCGTTCATGCAAGTAACATAAACATGGTACAAGTGGCCTCAAAAGACCATATCTGTAATACATGTGAACTTGGTGACCTTGTACACATCTACAATAGAAAAAGTGGTATGGATTTTTTGTTGTGATTGTTGGATCCATCTCTATCTTCTTGTCCTCATTTTTGCACTTTTTCTCATATGTTATTTGAAGACATGATAACCACCCCGCCGTAGTTATTGTGATGGAACGACCCCTAGACAAAAATGGGCTTCGCGCCCTTGTGATTGAATGGGGCAGTCCGAGCTGCTGTCTAAGTTGGCTTTATTTTATGATAGGTGTATGCAGCTTTCGTTTCACCATACATCCGCAAGGAGGTGAAAGAAAGAAATCATTGGAATTGACATTGGAAAGAGAAAGTGTGACTATTGTATAGTGAGCTCAACAGGAAAGATACTCCAACGTGGGCAATATGTCAACACATACCAAACTGCCTTAGAATTTGCACAGAAAATGGCTGCCAAATACCTCAAAAAAGGATCA
>CAZIHR010000011.1:0-10938 GCA_964538885.1 uncultured Nitrosopumilaceae archaeon | reverse complement strand
CAGATTCAAATATACCATAGGTGACACGCCACATGTTGCCAGTGGTCTCACATGCGGCGCGGCATGATGATCCTTTTTTGAGGTATTTGGCAGCCATTTTCTGTGCAAATTCTAAGGCAGTTTGGTATGTGTTGGTATATTGCCCACGTTGGAGAATCTTTCCTGTTGAGCTCACTATACAATAGTCACACTTTCTCTTTCCAATGTCAATTCCAATGATTTCTTTCTTTCACCTCCTTGTGGATGTATGGTGAAACGAAAGCTGCACGCACCTATCATAAAATAAAGCCAACTTAGACAGCAGCTCGGACTGCCCCATTCAAACACAAGGGCGCGAAGCCCATTCATGTATAGGGGTCGTTCCATCACAATAACTACGGCGGGGTGGTTATCATGTCTTCAAACAGATCAATAAGGGAAGCCCTGACAAGATTTGATTTGTTCCGAAACAAAACCAATCAGGGCCGTGAGCTGGTAAACAACCCACAATTATATCAAGATGTCATCTACAAGATGAGCAAGTTTCTTCAATGTATTCACATGTCCATCAGATATAATGCAATATTTGGCACTGAACACCTGAATGACGGCATTATGGAGGCGGCAGTTCGCAACTCCAATGTGGGCGGGTGCGCGAATGCTGGAAAATTTACACGCGGCAATGTAATATCATCAGATGAGTGATTTGCAATAAAGCTCCAAAGTGCGGACCCAGACACTAAAGTTCATGCGTAATCAAAGAATGATATAGGATTTAGGCGTAATTTGACATGTCAAAACGTAATTGCGTATGTGAGCTATTGAATGACCCACACCCACCAGGCATCCCCTACAAAATTTGCTTTGGTCTCATCAATGCTGACATTCTTTGATCTCTTTACGCTACCTTGGATTATTTTGGCCAGCTTTGCCATTGCATCGCAGACTCGCTCAGCACAATTTATTGTAGTTGATTGTACAGTACGGATGCCAGTAATCTCCTTCAAGTATTCTGTTATTGCCTCAAACAAATTATGGTAATTACAAAATAATGATTAGAGCTTATGACATTTTTGCCATAACTGCCTTTTGGATGACCGTGTGATATCTGGTGAACCACACCACAAGATAGACATGTAACAATATCTATAATATGACGAGTCTCATGTACAGTAATTTCAAAATCAACTATATCTCGTTTCTTTTTACCTCGAGATATAATTTTGTTGTTCTTGTATAATGTTATATTTTTTGGTAAAAAGGGTGATGTTCTATTTTTGTAGGAACATGTTTGCGCGATACTCCTTTATGTTATGGCTGTCCACCAGGTTTTCTTGAGGATTTTGGTTTAGAGTTTTGTCGTCTCTTTGTTCTTTGTTGATAGTGAATTTGCTGAGGCAGAATAATTGGCATTATTATAATATGCAAGACGTTTTTTCTTATCTTGATTATCTGCCAGCACTTTAGCTACTAATGATTTTATCTCTTGCATCTCTGATTCTAGAATTTTGACTGTCTGCTGGAGTTTTATATTCTCAAACTAGTGGAGCTTTTTGTAGTATGTATTATCTTTCCACAACATGCCAACTCAACTGATAGTATTTAGATCAGTCTACCGAAATTTTCCTGCAAAAAGGATAAAATTTACGCAGTAGATGACCATGTACATACATAATTTCAACAGATTTATTATTCAGACAAGACAACACTCTTCATGACAGAAGACATACCTAGCAAGAAGCTAGCCCCAACAGAAAAGATTGAACACAGCAGGCAATTCATAGGAAGTAGGGAGGGGATCGCTAGCACGACCAACGTAGAGCTATCAGCTAATTCTAGGCCTAAAAAAAGTTCAGGCTAGCCTATTTTAAACTCCTCTTCAAGTTTTTCTTTTACTTTGGGAATGTCAGACAATAGTTCTTCCTCAATCTTGCTAAGAATTTCATAATACCGCGTAGTTTTTTTGGAGATGTCCTCTCCTTCATCGGCATCATCCTCTATCTCCCTGATTTTTCTTAAGTGTATGTTGTGATCTTTGATTTTCTGAAAAGTGTCCTGTACGGGCTGTTGTATCTCTGGTGGCAGGAAGTTTATTTTGCCTGAAAAAACTAGGCTGTCGTAAAAATCATAGTTAAAGATTCTGTTCATAAAGTAAGCTTCGCTGTCGTTTGGAAGCTCTACTTTTTTAAGGTCGCCCGTGTGCTTTCTCTCGTTTAATCCATCTAGTGCATCGCCTAGTTCCGTGTGTAAGTTTTTTGTTGCACGTGAGCGTTCATCCATATAATCTTGCCGTTTTTTCCAGAAATATATCACTGGAGACATTCCGAGAGAAACTATAGTAACTATGGATGCCCACTTACCCAAGAACTCATCTTTCCACATGTATTCCCATCTGAGAAGATACGTCAAAACGATGATCAAGGTTACCACGATAACAATCAACAAAACAGAGTTTTTTGAAATATTCATGTAGAATATTGGTACGGGTATTACATTTTAACTATATTAAATTTCTAACATCAAGATTGTAACATGTCATAAACAGCACAAGCTGCATCTAGTTTTGTAATGTCATCATCAACCATACCATAGCTATACCATATGTCACATATCGCGCGGCATGCTTCGCATTATTTTACCAATAGGAAAAGTCAAAAATTTGTTCACGTCTATGTAAATAATGCTAAATGTCGAGCTTTTGAAACAGGCACGCAGTTCTGAAAAGTCAAGTAAAATAGCACGCAGACTTTGCATGCTGATTTTATTCATAAGTGAAGAAGAGATATTTCGTGCTGTTGCAATGAAATACATGTACAACCGTTACACTGTGGTATTATAGGGTAGCAGGTTATATCAGCATAGATGAAATATATCGTGCCCTGACAGACAGAAAACGATCAGGAGCACCCACAAAGTTGAGCACAAAACAACTTGAAAAAGCTAGGAGATGGTGTCATGAACGCGTATTTTCCACCAATGAACTTCAAGCATACATGGTAAAGATCTCCGGTGTAAAGTTGAGCATGTCTAGAGTAAGACATTATGCAAAACTGTGGAGATGTTCAACTAAAAAATCATCACCGGTGCCCATCAACAGGGACACTCTAGAAACAGTAGAAAAATGGAGGAAAAGTATAACACACAAAGTTGCTTGGTATATAAAACTTGGATATGCAATAGCAACACAAGATGAATCCAACTTTAAGGGTATAGTCTTGTCCACCAAATACTAGATAACGTTAGGACAACGAATATTCATGTTGTGGAGTGGCGGACATCAGCGATTCTCCATGTTATGTACGATGACTGCTGATGGTAGATACTTTTTCAACTATACAAAAACAACAGATACAACCAGTTTTTTGCAACACATTGAATCAGTATATGAACAGGTGGGAAAGATGGTCTTGTTTCTTGACAGGGCACCATGGCACACATCAAAAGATGCAATAGAATTATTCAAGAAACGAGACATCATCATAGTGTGGTATCCTGTGGGACATCCATATCTTAATCCTGTAGAAGAGGTCTGGAGTATACTCAAACGCGCAATAGATTACTCTATTCGCTATGCTGACCTGAACTCACATTTGGAGGCAGTATACGGATTTATCAATGAACACAATTTTGATTATAATTTTGCCAAATATTGGAAGCGAAAGCCGCCTGAAGGAATGATGCGTCCATTCGTCAAATCAAACAAAAAACTGGATCCTGCAATAGCGAGACTACGTGTAAGCAGTTCCAAGAAGCGCTGCAAATGCAAAAAAACAAAATAGATCACAATAGTTGTTGCCGCGTGATATATACAGACATGTAATTACGTACCAAAACTAGTTATCTTGATTCTAACTAAACAACTTTTTCCATTTTCCTCAATATCTTCATGGTCAACACATGGAATTTTCACGAGTTTGTCCCATCACAGATTTTGTGATGTACATAAACTTACAAGCGTCGCTATACAGTGGTGGGGCTGACACGTCTTCAGTTGCACGTTTTTACTGATCGTCACTCTATGCATGTAAACAAGTACTCAAACTTATCATGCTGAATCTAACCCTTTATGCGCGTTCTTGTGGAAGTGCCACGATTATGGAAAAATTACCTCCAATGTGGACTCACCAAAACGAGCTCTTTTTGCGCTTAGCTCCTAGACTCCACGTACCGCTAGACGATCTGCCGCGCCGGCCAGCGTTCCCGTTGGATCGCCTTGTGCTAGATTTACTCCTGAACAACTCTGTTATTGTGTTCTCTCTTTCCACCTTGTATCTACCACTAAGTTGCTTCTGCTTCTTTTTTTGCAGTGGGGACAACTTCGAATTTCCCGTTTTTACCTCTACATATATGGTTGATTTTTTGCCCGAGATTGGATCACGTTTGGTGGCCTTGAAGTCGTGCCCCTTACCAGTTCTTGTCACCTCGTAGCCTACCATCTCGTATTTTGCTCTGGCTTTTCTCTCTCCCTCTCTGCCCTGCTCTTGGTTAGTCCTGTTTGTTTGATCTCTGCTTCTTTTGAAGATATTTGCAAAACCCATGCACAAACGTTCTGCTCGGATACTAATAAAGTGACTGATCAGGCAACTCTGTTTCCTAATTCACCATCTGTATGCTACCATATACCTGTCAGACGGCTACATGGATGTCACGGCGTCACTCTTCCCACCTCTCGCGCGATCGACTCGTCCCTCCACTTGTTGTATTGGATCACCTTGAGTCTTACCTCCTGCACGATGTTTTCCCTCTTGAGGGCCATCACGTGTTCTCCGAACATGCGCTTGAACGCCGAAAACATACTCTCTACGAGCCAGCGTTTGCCGTAGCCTATGCGGGCCTTCCAGTATGTCTGGTTCTCCCGCTTTTCCTCCCTGTCCATCAGGGCTAGGCGCGTCACATCAGGGCTTCCACCCATCTGATCCCTTACGGAGATACCCCACGCGTCTCCGGATCCCTTACCACGCGCCGTCACGTTGATCGTGTGCATGATGCCGGGAGCCATCCCAGCCCGCGCGCATGCGGCAATATTCTTCCTTGATCCGTACGCGGCGTCGCCAAGTAGCAGGTCGGGCGCGGTCAGGTTTCGGCGGGAGCGCGGAGAGAATGACGCGAGTGGAGAAACGCCGGACGCAAGATAGTTTTCGTATCTCATACCGTCATAATCGAAATGGGGCACGGTGGGAGGTTCCCTGTGCGGTGCGTCGCCCGCATTCTTGGCACAGTCCGTGTCCACGACCTGTCCGAGTAGCGACTCGAACATGGTCGAGTCCCCCACGGAGTCGTCTGTGACCTCCGGCGCCAGTACCTTCATGGTCTCCGTGTCTACTAGTATGTGTGTCTTTACAAAGCCTCGTCTCTTCTTCCACTTGGCCCTGATTCATTCTCCCCTGCTGTGCTGCTTGAGTCCGCTTGCGTCGAGCGCCAGCACACGCGATCTCTTCCTGTCGGACACCGTCACAAACCCATTCGGGCCGCGGCGGATGTCAACATCAAGCTTGTTGATCCGCTTGCACATCTGGCTGAACACGGGCGTGTCGTACCCGCGTAACATTTTGCCGACCATTCCCTGGAGCTGCCTGTACTGGACCCTCAGCGATATCCTGATGCCGGCGGCCATCATGATGAGCATATCGGCGTACTGGTACGGAGCGCCGACCTTGCCCTTGTTTGCGCGCCTTACGTCGTCCTCCCACCCAGGATCATGCTCTATGATCAGACCTGCGCCGCGTTTGACGTACTTTTCGTTATCTGTTTTGGCTATCGCTGCGCCACGTGTCCGGCTCACGGACAGTCTACTCCCTGACGGACGGGCAGCGCCGCGTCATGTTTAAATCCATATTCTGCAAGTATGCCTTGTGTTTGACATCTCTGTCCCATCATTTTGAGTACTGGTGGGATAACATGTCTTGCACACTTGACTTCTAATGTAAAAAATACCTGACTGACATGAAAAAAATACTAGGCTAGGCATGTCTACTGACACAATTAGGAAACAGAGTTTTGTTTAATAAAACTTTATAAGGTTTTTCACGTTATGTGTGGTGAGTTGTTTAATTACAAAACATATCTGATTTTTCTGGGCGCGTCTGTGGCAGTTAGTATAGGTATACAGCTAGTTTTGCCATTCCCTTATGGCTTGGGAGTGGTAATGGCATTGTTCATCGCATTCCCACTCTTGCTGAGAAAAAGATACATGAATCGTATGCGAGGATATGGGGGTTCTGGTTCATCCGGCAGTGGTGGCGGTGGATTCTTTGGCATTGGTTCATCCAGCGGCAGCTCTGTTCGCTATGTGTGCCTTGTCTGCAATAACAAACACAAAGGTGGTACATGCCCCCGATGTGGCTCCAAGATGCAGAGGGCTGACTTTTAGCAGATGTAGACATGCATCTAGATGAATTGCGCCAGAAGGTCATATTTCACAACTCTGTTGATGTATGGATTGCATCCTGTGCCGAAAAAAACCTAGAATGGACCGATGTAAATGACTATAAAAAATTCATCTCATTTCTGCTTGAGAATAACTTGAACATGAAGGCATTCGCTTTGTGTGCTCATGAGGCCGGTGATGACGAAGCCGAAAAGACAAAGTTTGCTGAATCCCTAGCTGAATCCAAAGACGACCCAAACTCTGCAATTTATACAATTAAATTAAATGATACTGCATTGGAACTAGTTCGAAAATTTAGCATCTAGAGTTTGATTATTTTTTCAGCTTTGGATTGACTATTGCATCAAGTGCATTTCCGATGAAGACAAATGCCAGTCCAGTAATTGCAATCATGACACCTGGAGGCATAATCCACCACCACATTCCCCTAGCTGCTGCACCATATACGTTTGCATCATGTAAAATTTGGCCCCATGTAGGAAATGATGGATCTCCTAGTCCAAGAAAGCTCAATCCTGCTTCGGTGGTGATTGCAGCTGGGACAGATATTGCGATGCTTGCAAACGCATATGGTAGTAACTGTGGCAGTATGTGTCTCAATATTATTTTTTCATCTTTTTGTCCCATGATTTTAGCTGCATCTACATATCCTCGCGTCTTGATTTGTAGTGCCATACTTCTTGCCACTTTGGCTATTCCGACCCATCCAAATATCATCAAAAAACCAATCATGAGAAAGATGCTGTTGCTGATCGTAACGGATAGAATTATCAGAAATGGCAATGCTGGCAGTGCGTAAATGACATCATTGAATCGCATCATGGTCTCATCTGTCTTTTTTCCCTTGTATCCTGCATATACGCCGTACAGCAATCCCATGATTACTGACGCAACGGCCACTGCGAGTCCTATGAATAATGCAAGTGGAGTTCCCCAGAGGAGTCCAATTGCCAAATCTCTGCGAAGTTCATCTGTACCCATCATTCCAAAGGATTTACCGCCCACAATCAGCTTTGATTTGTCAATGTTGGTCTCTGTATCTATTCCGTACAGGTTTACTAGAAAGATGTATTTTCCTTTTAGTGGGGCATGTGTTGTGCTCTGAGAAAAGACAATGTCTTCTGTTGACATTCTATCTATGTCAAAGCTAAATTCTTTACCATACATAACTACATTCTTCCTTATGATTTCATCTGTGGAGAATATTCTTTCTGCATGTGTGGTTGATGATTCTGAGTGAGGTAGTGATGTTGAAAGTAATTTGATCTCTTTTGCATCTGGCCGTATGACTGATATTTGTAATAGCGGCGACCCTGAATATTTTCCCGAAAATTCATAGATTAGGTCGTTTGGAAAGTCGTCATAATCAAAATTCATGGCAAACTTGTGGGATGTCACCGTTATGTTTCCCTCTTTATTGGATATAGCTGTTGGGGAGTCTAGTATTTTGTGCTCGGGTATCTTTTGGCTTGAGAGTATGTTTGTCCATGCTGGGACGGCAGCTTTTGGGTATTCAAGCCAATTACTTGGATCATTCCATTTACTGATAGTTTCTACTGGCATGATTGTAACAGTAAGTATTGATGTGACTATTAGAACGGTCAAAACCGCAATTCCGGCAATACCTGTTCTGCTTTTTGCAAACTCGTGTCTGATCTCCAGAGATGCGATACTCAACTTCCTGTTCTCACCCTTGGATCAAAGTATCCATAAAGTAGATCGGCCACAAATATGCTTGCTAAAAAGAATACTGTGAGTACATATGTGGCTCCTATTATGACTGGCAGATCCATTACTGTGATTGCCTCAAAATACAGTCTGCCCATGCCTGGCCAGTCAAATACAGCTTCGGTGATGATAGCTCCCCCTAGTGATCCGGATAGACTCAGTGCCAGAATTGTCACAATTGGTGGTGCTGCATTCTTTAATGCGTGCCTGTAGATGATTCTTTTTTGGTTGATGCCGATGGCTTTCTTTGCAAGTATGAAATCTTCCTGCATTATACCCACCATGAAATTTCTTACTAGATATGCCCATGTCCCAAATCCCATAACAATTATTGTGATTAGTGGTAGTGCCATGTGGTAGAGTAATGCAATTGTATATGTGGGATCTGATGGGGGAATTGGCGGAGTTGCTCGGGCGGGAAATATTTGGTAAACAAACGCAAATACAAATATCATGAGCATTCCGATCCACCATACTGGAAAACTAGAGCTGATTATAGCAAAGCTTGAGGTGATCCTGTCTGTTACAGAACCTACTTTGCTACCTGATAGCGCACCCAAGAAAATTCCGATCAGCGATATTATGATCGTGGCGGTTGTGAAAAGTAGTATCGTTCTTGGTAGCTTCTCCAAGATGATCTCTCTGACATCTGATGAACCAAGATCGCTGGTAAGAAATGTGGCATGGCCAAAATCTAATGTTAAAATTTTGAACATAGTCAAGCCTATTCTGTGTGGAGAATACCATGGCTCGTCTAGTCCAAGCAACTCTATTCTCTGTCCTATCTGTTTTTGAACGTATGCCTCAAATTCTTCTACTGATGAAAAACTCTCTGCTATTGTTGGATTTTCTGTGATCTCTGCCCTGACTTGGAATGTGATTCCTTGCTTGAGAATGGTATCCATGTTGGAGCCAACCAGTGCTATAGTCAAAAGCAGTGTCACAATTAAGACACCGGCCATCGTAGCTAGACGGGTAGCTATATATCTTCGTAGAGTCACCGCTACTTTCCAATTTACATCTTATAATATCGTATGTCTGGGCGTCTCTGATTTGTTGTGTAATTTTTTTCTATTTTTTCCACTATCATACTACTCGACAGAAATACCCAAGAGGGACTGGAACAGTGGTGGGATTTTTTAATAATCTTTCGTATACAGACATAAAATATGTATAGTTGGCATACTATTTGGATCTTTTGAGGTCGTTAATGAAATACGGCTAATTGAGAATCGCTTCTATTGTACATGTTGGATGATCTTGCCCGTTGAGCTCACTAGAGTTCATGCGTAATCAAAGAATGATATAGGATTTAGGCGTGATTTGACATGTCAAAACGTAATTGCGCATGTGATCTACTATACAATAGTCACACTTTTTCTTTCCAATGTCATTTCCAATACATCCTTTCTTTCATCTCCTTGCAGATGTTTGCTGGAACGAATGCTGCATACACCCATCATAGAATAAAGTCAACTTGAACAGCAGCTTGGTGCCCCATTGAAACTCAGGGGCGAAACCCACTATCTCGTAGGGGTCGTTCCATCACAATACCTACGGCGGCGGGGTTATCATGCTTTCAAATACAGGTCATCACTACAGACTTGACGCTAGAATCACAATACAAATCCTGACACAACTGTAAACACAACAAAAATTGGTATTGAAAATAATGCCATATGGAATCTTGTCTGTGCACGTTCAATATTTTTTACCTGCATCTTGTTTTGTTCCTGATAGCTTTTTATGCACAAAATATAGTCTGTGATAAGCTTTTCATACACGTCCTTTTGCTCTGATGTGACATACTGGTGAATTATCTCTTCATTTATCTTATTCTTTTCCCGATTCCATAGTTTCTCATATACTATTGGTTGTTTGTATTGACGTGCCCTGTATGCATCAGAAGCTGATTTTATTGCCCACACGGTGATTGATATTTCGGCAATAAGAACCGCACCAAGTAGTACCGACCACATGTCATCACCATGAGTGATTTCTGCGATTATGAATGTTCCAAATGCGGCAAATATTATTGAAATTGTACCTGCTGTTGCAATCAAGCTGTTTGCCTTGGTGTCTAGACCCTTCTTTACGTCTACATAACGTCGTAGCTGATCCTTTAACTCTTGCAAGAGTATTTTTTGTGATTGTGACTGGTCTGACATTATAAAGAGAAACACGATAGTTTTTTAAATATATATGTTCCAAGTATACTGTTGGCAACAGAATCCGAATCCAAGAAAAAACCATTACCTTCACTAAGCGGCACAATAAGATTTCATACACTGAAAAAGTCAGACGAGAATCAAGACGAGAATTTTAACTAGAATTACAGTATGTGTTAACCTAATTTGGATGTAGATTGGCAGACAATTACACCACTAGAATTGACAAGTGATGGGATAAGTACCACTGTGACAACTGCCCCAATTCTTGAAGGAAAGCCTCATCCTATGGACAGGGATGAAAAGCGGGAGAACCAGACATGTGACAACTGCCCCAATTCTTGAAGGAAAGCCTCATGTAAGCCAGATGTCGGACATTGACCTTCAAAAATTAAATAGAGAGATTAGACTACAGCGAATCGTATTTCTTACAGCAAAGGATGTCTATGATGATATTCTACCTGACTGGAAGGGAAACAAGGAATTTCTCTTGGCACAGCTTGTACAAATAGTGGAGGAATTCATACATCTAGAGTATCTGGTCAGGTCTTCTAGGGCAATTTTTGACAAAATGCCCTACACATACTGTAGTAACTGCTTCCTACAGTCCAAACCTTGATTCTTCCAGGTGGTAATGCAGGTGAACAGATAGCCCATCCACAGCATGGTCTTTGC
>CAZIHR010000010.1:0-4744 GCA_964538885.1 uncultured Nitrosopumilaceae archaeon | reverse complement strand
CCATTCGCGTCTATCTGCATTTTTCATGGCCTAGCGTCAGCTATAAATCTTATCAATGTGTACTAGGCATGGAACGAAAGCGAATCACGACAGATTACAATAAAACGGCGGGATGGTTAACATAGGTGTTTGCTTTTGCCGGACGCTTGGAAGAACGGTTCTTGGGTGATATATCATCTGAACTCCTTCTTGTTGGCATATATGATTAAATTAGTGTAAAAACGCCAGATCTTCACCCATAATAGATCTGTTAAACACATGACTTTACTAAAGCAGGCATCAACTAAGACAAACTGTGTTGAAAGCAAAATTTTGTATCTAATTATATTCGCAATATCAACACACGCCAGTTAGCAGGCCAAGATATACTCACAATCAACAAAACAAGTAGAGATCTTACTTTTTTGATTTGTTGACAAAGGAAGTCATTCTTTCTTCCCTGTCTGGATGCGTAAAACAATTTCTCCATGCCAAGAGTTCGATCGAGAGTCCAGTGTCAAGATCAGCATTTCGGCCCTTGTTGATGGCAACTTTAGACATCTGAACACCCATCACAGAGTTGCCTGCAATCTTTTGTGCCATCTTTTGTGCTTCTTCTTGAAGTGATGCAGCAGGTACTACTGAGTTGACTAGACCAATCTCTCTAGCTTCATCTGCACGAATCATATTTCCCGTGTAAACTAGTTCTTTTGCCTTTGCTATTCCAACTATTCTCATCAATCTCTGTGTACCTCCCCACCCTGGAGGGATACCAATAGTTACTTCGGGTTGACCCAACCTTGCAGTATCAGCAGCGATCCTAATATCACATGACATTGCCAATTCACATCCACCACCTAAGGCAAATCCGTTAATGGCTGCAATTGTAGGCTGTTTGACAAGCTCCACAGTAGATGTCACAAGCTGACCTAGTTTTGCATAATCTACAGATTCATCAGCAGAGATCTTTGACATGTATTCTATATCTGCACCGGCAGAAAATGCCTTTTCGCCCTCACCAGTCAGAATAATTACTCGTACAGAATCATCATTACTCAGCGTCTCAAACGTTTTGATCAATTCTTTTGCAACATCTGTATTCATGGCATTAAGCTTGTCGGGTCTGTTGATCTTTACCGTGCATATGCCGTCTGATGTAGATGCATTAACTAGTGACATAACTCTGAGCAAGCAATGCCAATTTTAAATGTTATCTCTAAATTATATCTAGACTGGCATCACCATCTTGTGATCAAATAATTCAGGAATCTGGATCATAACAGATGCATCTGAAGGACACATCAATACATCTGTAACAGGCCCTCAAATAATGACAAAATATTTGGCATTAATACTGTTATCGTGATGAGACAAAACACATTTTTGAGTTAATTTCGGGCAAAAACACTAGGTACAATTATTCTTTGAAGATCTTTCCCCATTGAGAAAGTGCTGATGCTGCAGCCACCCAATCCCTCAAGTCATCATATACTGGAACGCCTTTACTCTCAATCAATTTAGAGATCTTCTGTGTGTAGGGACCACCATTCCCACCAACTAGCAGTGGTTTTTTTCTTTTGCGTGAAAAAGTCGCCAAGTGATCAATTATGATCTCTTCTAGGGGGTCATCTTGGAATACAAACCACGGCATCACAATATCCACATTCTTGTCGTCCATAAATGTCTGAATTACAAATCTGTAATCGTCGGCATTTGCGCCACCAGTTACATCTACAGGATTTCCGTTTCCAATTACATATGTAGGTGGAAAGTGAGATTTCATCTTTTGAAGTGACTCCGAAGTAACTTTGGCCAGCTTCAAGTCTAGCCTTTCAAAGTGATCAATTCCACCAATCATCGGACCGGCTCCGTTGCTACACATTGCAGCTCGGTTCCCCTTGGATGGAGGCTGCCAAGCCAGTGCTTTTGCGACTGCTGCAAGTTCTTGGTAGCTGTCAACTGAGATAATACCGGCCTGCTTGAACGCCCCCATAATTATAGCGTTTGAACCGCCAAGTGAGCCTGTATGAGATGCAGCTTGCTTTGCACCAAGTTCAGTCCTACCACTCTTCCATATAATTACAGGTTTTTTCATCTCTCTTAGCACCTTTTTGGCAGTGTTGATGAATTTGCGGCCGTCGCCAAATCCCTCCACATACAGTACAATGACTTTGGTTTGAGGATCGTGAGCAAGATACCATATCATATCTGCTTCATCCACGTCCGAGCGATTTCCATAGCTAATCATCTTGGATAAGCCAAACGAATCAGCAGTCTCCAAAAAGCTTATTCCCATAGTACCGCTTTGCGATAATAGTGCCACGGATCCAAGTTTTGCACGAATCATTCTTTCCTGACCTTGAAATGCACAATCAAGGCGGTTGGCAGCATTGAACATACCAATACAGTTTGGTCCAATAATTCTGATTTTGTGTTTTGCTGAAAGCCTCTTAATTTCGGCCTCGTATGCGGCCCTCTCTCCACCCAGTTCCTTTCCACCTCCTGAAACAATCACCACATTGTGTACACCCTTAGCTGCACAATCTTCTAGGACAGGTGCAGTGACTGACAGATCCACAGATACAACCACGAGATCTACCTTGCCCGGAATTGCTGCAACTGACGGATAGCATTTTTTCCCGAATATCTTATCAGCTTTGGGATTTATCGGATAGACCCTTCCCTTGTAGTCATAGTTAACAAGGCTGTCAAGTATGGAGTTGCCGATTTTCCCCGGGGTTGCAGACGCGCCCACCAATGCGACTGATTTCGGGGTGAAAAACTCTTCCATATACTTCATGTTTGGTTTCGTCTTGGTGACAGAGTTTTTTCGTATCTGATTATTTAGAATTATCTTTGCATCAACCACAAAGTATGATTCAGGATATACCACAACAGGGTTGAAATCAACACTGTTGATGTGATCAGCATTTTCCACGCCAAGTTTCCCGATGTTGACCAGCATTTTTGCCACCATGTTGAGGTCGATTGGCTTGCTACCACGGAATCCCTTGAGCAATTTGGAACCCTCGAGTTCGTTGAGCATTGATTTGGCATCTGTCATAGAAATTGGTAGCATCCTAAATGCAACATCCCTCATCACCTCAGTCATTATGCCACCTAGTCCAACCATGATGACAGGACCAAACTGTGGATCGTTTTGAATTCCTACAATCAGCTCCACGCCCTTGGGAACCATCTTCTCAAGAAGTATGCCTTTTACGTCAACTCCCTTCTTTTTGGATAGTCTGCCATACATGTCCGTGAATGTTTTTTTGGCATCGTCGACATTGTCTATGCCCACCTTGACACCACCCACATCTGTCTTGTGTAATATCTGCGGCGAGACAACCTTCATCACCAGTGGAAAACCTATCTTTTTTGCATATTTTGCAGCATCATCAGCCGATGTCACAAGTGCGTAGGGCGGCACTGTTACCCCATAATTCTGTAAAATAGATTTAGAGAGATCTTCAGTAATTACCTTATGATCTGTCAGGATAGTTTCATTAAAAATTTGCCGCGAACTCATTGACGATCGATGGAGTTAGAATTCAATATATTAAACTTTATCTGAGCAGAATTACAAATCTATAGTACGAAATAATGCACTATCCCCGTTTCAGATTTCCCTCCAACAGTCCTTTTCCTATATGGATGTCATCAATGTGTTTGGAGAGAATATTCTTTTCCGAAAAGAGAGATTCACAGTATGGACAATTTATCTGATCTGGCAAGTCCAATTCTGGCAGAATCACATCGTGTGTGCCCATATTTCCAACAATTTGTTTTCTGGTAATTAGGCCAATCGGCTCTTGCCCGTCCCGCACAAGTAGTCGACGAATATTGTGTTTATTCATTATCTCAATAGCATCAACGACTCTTGCATTCTTGTCAATATCCAGAATTGGTGAATTTTTAATGTCTGCAAGTTGTGTGGTATTTGGATTTTTTCCTTTTGCAACTATCTTAGCAAGAATGTCCGTGCCAGTAACCAGTCCAACAATATTATTGTCTTCAAGAACAATAATGCTGTCAAATTTGTTGTTGATCATCTTTTGTGTAGCTTCTGTCACAGAGACAAAAGAGTCCAAGGTATACATCTGCTGATTTACATATTTGTCAACTGTATCATCAAGTATATTTTGCACAAACAAATCACATGCTTGTTCAATTTAACCGTAATGATGCTAGTAAAGTAGAAACAATATTTGTTATTTTGATTCTGCTTCCTTGAGAACAGATTTGACATGCGCATCAGTCAACGAGGGAAATGACAAAGTAGAGATTCGAAATTGTAGGCCGCAAAGTTTGCCCAATGCAACTGATGTACCATGGAAATTTACTAGTGGCACATTATCTTTTTTGGCACGCTCCTCTATTTTACCTGACATGTCCTGATCAACTGATTTTGACAGTACAATAAGCTTGGAATCTTCAACTGAGTTCAGTACCTGTTTGGTACCCATTGTGATCTTGCCCTCCTTTAGGGCATCTTTTAAGAGTTTACCTAAAATCTTGCTCATACATCTCACCATACTCTTATCTGCATTGTGATTTTAATCATATGCAACGCGACATGTTGTATAGCAGAATTAATTAATGTTTAGAATTTGTCAAGCTATGACTTGTCCCATAAGTAGTTCGCCTCTTAAAGCAAGCGTATGTGTGCCTAGATGCCATATCAAATTAGCCAGCATATATTACGTGAAAAAAGTAGTTCGCCTACAGATGAGATGTTGTGAGGAGGGTCATACTTGACGAT
>CAZIHR010000009.1:0-29489 GCA_964538885.1 uncultured Nitrosopumilaceae archaeon | reverse complement strand
TATTATGACTGTCCTGCCCTGCACAAGCCTTATGCGCTGCCTGATTAGACTTCGCAGACCACGTATGCCAGCATCTGGCACATAACATTTGGGTATCATATTCATCCTAAGAATCTGGGCTATCTTTTCTGCATCAACCTTGTCAGTCTTTTTTGCAGTCTTTGCTATAATGGCCATATGGAATGTGTTGGCCAGTTGGATCTCGATTCCTACAGACTCGAATACATCATATGTGACACGCCACATGTTGGCAGTGGTCTCACACGCAGCACGGCACGTTGATCCTTTTTTGAGATATTTGGCAGCCACTTCTTGTGCAAATTCCAATGCATATTCTCGTGTGTTGGTATACTGTCCACGTTGGAGTATCTTTCCAGTTGAGCTCACCATACAATAGTCACACTTTCTCTTTCCAATGTCAATTCCAATGATTTCTTTCTTTCACCTCCTTGCGGATATTTGTTGGAACGAAAGCTGCATACACCTATCATAAAATAAAGCCAACTTAGACAGCAGCTCGGACTGCCCCATTCAAATACAAGGGCGCGAAGCCCATTTTTGTGTAGGGATCGTTCCATCACAATACCTACGGCGGCGGGATTATCATGTCTTCAATCATATAAAATCGGATTCCACAAACCAGATTGCCACCAGTAAGAATCAGCTGATGAATATAGTGATCAATGATCTACAGGCACATGGACTTTGGGCCACGCGCCGCACAGGTAGAACAGAACCTGACATTATTTTGACTGATATCTCCGACACGCCAAATGCCGCAATGATCATAAAGACATACAAGATTCACGACAAGTCTGGTCAGAAGAACAGATACATATCGCGTAAGCAGTGTCTGTCTGCAATAAAATTTGCAGAAAAGTTCAATACCGTGGTCGTCTTGCATGTGACCAACATCCTCAACGGACGAAGATGGATGTGCAAGATACTGCCAGAGGATCTAAAAGAATGGGATGGCACAGCCACACCAGATATACTTGCAAAAAATGATGAAATGTCAAACAAAACACTTGATGAGGATTATAGTGAAAAGATAATAGAATTGGGCGGAATTGCATAATTTAGAACTCCATATGACCACAAAAAAATCATCTTTCTTGTATGCATGTCACATGTAGACAGAACCAATCATTGTAGCTTTTCTCTGATACTATTTAGTATAATTTTGTTAACTTCGGCGCCAGATGCCCTGCCTCTGAGCTCCTTCATCGCGATTCCCATTATCGGACCGAGAGCCCTCTCCTTCTGACGGTTTACAATCTCAATATTCTTGCTGACAATATCGTTGATTATCTTTTCCAGATCCGGCCCGCTTATTATTCCGACAGATGTATTCTTTATTGCTTCTTGTACGGTGGAGGATCTCCCCGCCATTATATCTTCAAAAATCATCTCGACTGATTCTTTTGCGATCTTTCCGTCATTTAAGAGCTCAAATGCGTGTGTAATCTCCTCACGATTTAGCAGCTTTGAGTCAAGTCCGTCTCTCTCCATCCTAGTTATTGATGAGCAGAGAATCGACGCAATAAAGGCAGAGTGTACAGTATTGCTGGCAATATCTTCAAACAGTTCAAAGTATCGGGAATCCAGTAATTGTTCTGCAAGCTGGGAGTTGAGTTTGAATTTTTTCTGCATATCTTGGACTGACTCGCCCCACGACTTTGGTATATTTCTGCTGGCCCACGCAAGCTCCTCCTCTGAAACGATTACAGGCGGAATGTCAGTTTCAGGATACATACGAGCAGCTCCGGGTCTGGGCCTCAGAAATTCAGTCTCCCCTGCTCGTGTAGCCATCCTTGTATCTCTAGGAATCCCCTTGTCACGAATCTCAGTCATTCTCAAAAAGAGTTGAGCAGTCACAACATCAGATAGGGAAGACGGTGCGGCAAATAGCAAAAATGCATCATTCTCTCTGATGCCATATTTTTGTTTCAAGTTGTTTACATCATCTTGTGAGATCCCATATGCGGGAAGCTCATCTGAGTGAAAGATGCCGCCCAATCCAAATGACTTTGCTATCTCTGCCAAGTCTCTTCCAAGTCTTATGCCAGAGATATGCTCCATACCAAATATGCCTGCCATATCAGCAAAAATCATCAAGTGTATCTGGTGGCCCAGCCCCACAGCTTTTTTTATAATACTTGAATTCCAAGATGATGTCACATCTGTTGCGTTAATTCTTTCTGGTTTTTCTGCAAGCTTGCCATCCAGTTCCCTTGAAATTTGTAACAAGCCATACTGTCTTTTTGCCTCATATGTGACTACTTTTTCTAGCTGGTCCAGCTGCTGCACCCCCTTGACTTCTACTACAGTGCCACCTTCTCTAATTGATACGTTTACGTCCTGTCTTATGGAGCCAATACCACGTATCACATTTTTGGTGCTACGCAGTATCCGCCCAAGAGATATAGCTATCTCGCGGATCTCTTTCGGAGCTACCTCAAATGGCTCTGTTGCAATCTCCACCAGTGGAATTCCTAAGCGTTCCAAGCTGTAACATCTCATATTGTCTTTGTCGCCCAGAAGCTTTGCGGCATCCTCCTCAAGGCAGATTGACTGGATTCCGATTCTCCTACTGTCAGTATTGTAATAGCCGCCTTGAGATAGTAGCATGGTGCGCTGGAATCCAGTCGTGTTTGAACCATCAACCACCGTCTTTCTCATGGGATAAATCTCTTGAAAGATATTTGATTTCAATGCAGATGCAATCACCAGAGAAATTCTCTTTGCGCCCATATCCAATGCATGTGGTGGCTCCTCGTCCTGCTCCACCAAACAGCTGTTTTGATGATTCCCATAGTATAGGATTGTCCTTGATTTTGACTTTTCAAAAAGTGCCGCTGGGTCGTGTTCGCCCAGCTCGCTCTTTGATGTCCGTAGCTTTCTCCTAAATTCAACTGTATGATTGTCTGATTCTGTTGGTGTACAGCTGCAAAATAGCTTTCTGCCTGTTGCCAGTTGTTGGTGGATCTCAAGGCCAACCTTCAGCCCCACATTATCCAGAGAAAATTCCGACATGCAACATCACCTAAACTGACATCTCCGAGGCAATATTCTCAAGCATAATTTTTTTTACATCATCTCGACTTTGAAAGTTTCCAAATGCCCACATTGCCTTTACAAGTGCCACCTCTGCAATCATATCTTCAAGTGGGACGATTCCCAATTCAAGTAGATCCCTGCCACTCTCATATACTGTCATTCGAACGCGGCCGTCTATACACTGTGAAGTCATCCCAAGAAAAATTCCTTTCTCGTCTGCCATTCTTATGGTATTGTATAGTGTGTCCCCCACATGTCCCAGACCTGTGCCCTCAAAGATTATCCCCTTGTATCCCATGCCAATAATTTGCTCAAGTAATGCCGGATCAAGTCCGGGGTGATATTTAACTAGGGCAACACGAGAGTCCAGCTTGATTCTTGGCTCAAAATTGGTCGTCTGAAAGAAGCTGGCAGAGATGTTCTTGTCTATGTGTTCATCTGTAATTATGAATGCTGGACTACCTCCTATTGTCTGGAATGCACCACGCTTACTTGTATGATTCTTTCTTACTCGGGTACCAAGATGACACGCAACAGATATATCATTTTCATCTTGGTGCATTGCAATGTATATACCAGCAACTCCACACTCTACAATAAAGCGTGCGGCACCGATCAAATTTAACACCGCGTCCGATGATGCACGATCAGATGATCTCTGGGATCCCACAAGCACCACCGGTATTGGGAATCCTGCAAGCGCAAATGAGAGAAATGCCGATGTGTAATGTAGTGTGTCTGTACCGTGTGCTATAATTACTCCTGTATATTTTTCTCTGGTGCATTGAGCAATTTGGTTGGCAATCTGTATCCAGTGTTCTGGTTGTAAATTTTCAGAGTATTCAGACAGTACAACTTTTGCTTCAATGTTGGCAATCTCTGCAAGTTCTGGAACAGATGCACTGAGCTCCTCTGCAGTAAGTACGGGAGTGACCGCACCAGTCCTATAGTCTACCCTGCTGGCAATGGTGCCTCCTGTAGATAGTAAGAGAATGTTTGGCAGCCCCTCTGCAAATTTGGGTGCATCTTGCATCTCTGACTGCTTTTCTTTAGATTGGATCTTTTTGACTCCCACAATATAATCAGTTTCAAGTCCCACATTGTACCCGCTTGCAAGCTTTAATACGATATGTCGGTCATCGCTGTGCTCATATCTAGGCATAATTATTCCCGTGTATGTGATATCTGCTGTAATGTGTACTGTATCTCCCACAGCAATACCATGTCTTTTTAGGAAGTCAAGGGAATTGTCCCTATATCCCATGTAATCGGGCATTTACGTGATTATGTCCTGTTATTTTTATAAAACTACCTGTAGTAGGACGCCACCAGTTTTTCGCCCAGCTTGAGATCTTTTTGTTCTCGAACCTTTTTGATTGCCTCCTCAAAGTGCTTCATAGATACCTTGGCTTCGATCTGTTTCTTTTCAACATCTTTTACATCCGGATGAGAATCCAAGAACTCGTGAATGACCAGTGATACTGCAGTATTTGCAATTGATGCAGTGTCCGCCCCGCTAAGTCCATCAGTCATGTCTGCCAGCTTGTCAAAGTCGACATGTCGTGGATCGTCCTGAGCATCCACAGTAGGTATTTTATCTGCGTTGATCTTGAGGATGTTCTTCCGGCTCTTCTTGTCAGGTAGTGGAATCTGAATGATCTTGTCGAATCTGCCAGGCCGGAGCAGTGCTGGATCGATCATGTCTGCTCTGTTTGTGGCGGCCAGAACTACAACTCCGTGCATGTTCTCCATTCCATCTAATTCGGTAAGGAGTTGGCTGACCACTCGTTCAGTGACTGCTGTCTCTCCACCCGCGCCCCTAACTGGGGCAATCGAGTCAATCTCGTCAAAAAATACAACACATGGAGCAGACTGCCTAGCTCTCTTGAAGATCTCTCTTATTCCTCTTTCTGACTCTCCGACCCACTTTGAAAGTAGTTCCGGGCCCCTAACTGAAACAAAGTTTGCCTCACTTTGTGTTGCAACTGCCTTTGCAAGAAGTGTCTTGCCGGTGCCGCTTGGGCCGTGTAGTAGGATTCCTCTTGGCATGCGGTGGCCCAGCTTTACATACAGACTCGGATATTTCATGGGCCATTCTACTGCCTCTTGTAGCTCTCGCTTGACGGCCTCCAGACCGCCTACTTCATCCCACCTTACATCTGGATTTTCTATGAATACTTCTCGCATGCCAGATGGGGTGACTTCGATGAGTGCTTTTTGAAAGTCTTCGTGGTTTACCACCAGCTTGTCAAGTGTCTCGGGAGGTATCTTTTCCTCTTCCAGATTTAGTACGGGTAATAGTCTCCTCAGGCACTTCATTGCAGCTTCCTTGCACAGGTATTCCAAGTCCGCCCCGACATAACCGTGGCTGACACTAGATATCTTGTCAATATCAACATCATCTGAGAGGGGCATGTTTCTGCTGTGTATTGCAAGTATGTCTTTTCTGCCTTTCTTGTCGGGAACCTTTATCTCAATTTCTCTGTCGAATCTGCCTGGTCTTCTCAGTGCCGGATCAATTGCATTTGGACGGTTTGTGGCAGAGATGACTATTACCTTGCCACGTGCTTCTAGGCCATCCATCAGAGACAGCATCTGGGAGACCACCCTGCGTTCCACCTCACCAGTAACTTCCTCACGCTTGGGTGCAATAGAGTCAATCTCATCTACAAATATTATGGAGGGTGCTTTTTCCTTTGCTTCTTTAAAGATCTCCCGCAGTCTAGCTTCGCTCTCCCCGTAGAACTTGCTCATTATCTCTGGTCCAGAGATGCTGATAAAGTGCGCGTTGCTTTCGTTTGCTACTGCCTTTGCAAGAAGTGTCTTGCCAGTTCCTGGCGGGCCATAAAGCAGTACACCTTTTGGTGCTTCAATTCCCAACTTTTCAAAAATCTCTGGATGTCTCAACGGGAGTTCAATCATCTCTCTTACTTTTTTGATTTCATCAGTGAGTCCACCAATGTCTTCATATGTAACTTGCGGAACACCGCGTAGTGTCTCGCCCTTTTCTGCAATGTGGAATATGGTCTTTTGAGTTACGAGAACTGCATCTGCGGCCGGAGTTACGCCAATCACTTGAAATGTAAGTCTGCCTCCAAAGTAAGGCACCATGACGTTGTCGCCTTTGATCAGCGGAACGCTTTCTAGTGCATCTGCAAGGTAACGCTCATCAATTGGTGGGATTGCTTCTAGTGGGGCAACAACCACCTTTTCGGCAGCTCCGGCCTTTATCTTCCTAACTGCTATTGTATCACCTATTGCAATACCAGAGTTGTTTCTTCCCAGTCCATCAATTCTGATGATTCCCTTTCCTTCATCAGACGGATACAAAGGTAGACACTTTGCCACGGTCCTTCTCTTGCCTTTGATCTCAATTACATCACCTGTTGATGCACTTAACGTGTCCATTGAATCATAATCAATTCTGGCTACTCCCCTTCCAACATCTCGTGTATATGCCTCCAATACCTTGAGGGAGAGTGCGTTTTGGCTCATAAGGAAAATCCTTTTGTCTAATTTTTATATCTTTGTAGATTATTCCAAAATTCCGAGTTATGGCATCGATTATACTTTAGGCACTAAAACAACAGTCAAAAGTGTGTATTTCCAAAGATCTGAGGAAAACTTGTAGATGTGTAATATTCTTGCACCACACCAAAATCATTGTACTTGAACGAGTCTTGGTGTATAATCAGGGATTTGACCGGCATATTGGTCAAGAAAGTAAACAGTGAATTATGCTTTGGGAGACCGGCATGGCTGGGAGTCCCACAAAATTATGTGCTGTACAAGCTTGACAAAAGAATGAAGAATGATCGTGGGATGCGGCATCTTGCCGTCGGCCCGAATGGATAGATGTTCGAAATTTGTTCTTTGCCCGCACTGACAATGAAATTACTTCTAGTGGATACCATGCATGAGTTCATTGAATCTTTATAAGAAAAGCACATGGATAGGCAAGATGCTAACAGTTACGCATCATGTGTTATAGAGTTACTCACATTTCAGCAGTATGGCAGCAAAGCTGTCGGGCGGAATCAAGAGGCAGGGATCGTCATTTATGCCCACGTTCATTAAATAAGTGGAATCAGCCGTTGGATTATCCACTTTGAGCACACCCCAACTTGTGATGCCTCGCAGATCGTACTTGTGCGTGGTCACTACCTTGCCGTCTGGTGGTAGTACTATGGCATAGAATGTCTTTGCAGGTAGATCGGATTTTGTGTCCGTGCCGTCAGCTCCAGTACGTAGAAATTTTATGGTATCTGTGGATGGTGTGTATGTGATTATGAAGATGTCTGAAGCAGCTGACTCGTTGGCATCTTTGATGCCATCGCTGTTGGAGTCATAAAAGGCAGAGATGTGAAGGGTGACAAAGGCTAGTGGTGTACTTGTAATTATAGTAGACCAAGGCCCCGTCCCTGCAGAGTTCTTGGCGGCCACCCTAAACTGGTACTCTGAGCCGTTGGTAAGATTAGATATCGTGGCAGATGTGGCAGTGCTATCTGCTCCACTCAGATCTGTCCACGCGTTATTACTGGTCAACTTGTATTGTACGATATAGTCAGTTATGGCAGCACCGCCGTTGTTTTCTGGGGCGTTCCAATCGAGCGAGACTTCAGTATCGCCCGCAGTGGCTGTAAGGCCGGTGGGGGCATCTGGTTTAACGGGGGCGGCACCGACCGGCATTGCCGTAGCTTTGTCAGATAATTTGCCGTGGCCAGCAGAGTTTACTGCTACCACAATAAAGTCATAAGAGATGCCGTTGGTGAGTTTATCAACAGTAGCGTTAGTTAACGGAGATAGTTCATCATTAAACGACATCCAGTGATTACGACTAGTTTGTTTGAACAGGATCATATAGTCAGTTATGGCAGCACCGCCGTTGTTTTCTGGGGCGTTCCAATCGAGCGAGACTTTAGTATCGCCCGCAGTGGCTGTAAGGCCGGTGGGGGCATCGGGTTTAACGGGGGGCGTTGTAGGTGTTGCCGAGACCGTGGACGAATAGTCTCCGGTGCCGACAGAGTTGACTGCGGCCACCCTAAACTGGTACTCTGAGCCGTTGGTAAGATTAGAAATCGTGGCAGATGTGGCAGTGTTATCTGCTCCACTCAGATCTGTCCACGCGTTATTACTGGTTAATTTGTACTGTACGATATAGTCAGTTATGGCAGCACCGCCGTTGTTTTCCGGGGCGTTCCAATCGAGCGAGACTTTAGTATCGCCCGCAGTGGCTGTAAGGCCGGTGGGGGCATCTGGTACCTTGACCACAAGCGCTGTTGGTAACCATGACACATCAACTATACCCGTTCCATCGGTGTTCCGCTTTGAGTGGTAGTTTTTGGTATTTTCCTCCAAAAGTTCACGTATCTGCTTTACTGTCGCGTCTGGATACTTTTCCATAACTAGGGCTGCTGCGCCTGCCACATGGGGTGCTGAGGCTGAAGTTCCGAAAAAATAATCTGGTTCATACGATGTGGTACTCACTCCATCAGGCGATACTATATCCGGCTTTATTCTGCCATCAACTGTTGGTCCTTGCGAGCTAAATGTCTCAAGTGTACCATCCCTCCAGTGAACCGCCCCAACTGCCAGAGCGCCTTTGGCATCAGCTGGAATTGTAATGCTTGATGCTGGTATGGCGTATCGTTTCAAGTCATATGAGGAGAACAGCTGAAAGTCGACTGCACGAGTGGCAGAATCTCCCTTAATGCGGATATACAAGTCCTCCGTCCTATCGGGTTCGAATGAAAGCTTCTCAAATGGTTCCATGGTGGGCTGGTGATTATCATAGCAATCTATCTGGGTATAAGTGCCAGTAAAGAAGCTATATCGAAACAGACACAAAGCGTAATTCTGCAATGGTGAGTCCCACCAACTAAGAGACACATTTAGAAGTTCGTCAGGTTTCACAGTTACACTGAGTGCATTAACTCTTTCGCGAAAGTTGTGCCAACCATCACCGTCAGTATCCGAGAACCTTCCCTGCCAGTGGCTTTCTGCCTCGTTTCCCGCAGACACTACAAAAAGAATTCCAGCATCGCGTGCCTGATCCACCGCCACTGCCAGATGATTTTTGCCGTTTGCAGCGCCTACATCGGTGAACCACGCAAGTGACATTGTGATAATATCAATGTCACCCCTAGCTATTATGTGGCGTACTAGGTCGAGAAATTCCCCACTGGTGGATACATGATAAAGGTACAACTCTACATCGGGTGCAATATCCACCACAATTTCAGCCACCGCAGTACCATGATCCGTAGAGTCAGAGTCATCACCTCTTATACCATAAGACTTTGAAAAGGATCTATATTCTACGATGTTGTCTTTTATCTCATCGTTGTTGATATCAAAGCCAGCATCAATTACAGCCACTTTGATGCCGTCTCCTGTATATCCAGCATGATTTGCTATAATCGATCCTATGACATCTGTACCCTCACTTATCGTCGTCCCTACTGTGTGTGATGTAGGAATTGGCCTTGACGGCATCTTGATTAATTTGACGTATTCATTTGCAGCTATTACCTCTAGATTACGTATTGGAATAGTTGCCTGTATCAATTCCTCATAAACTATCTCCACCTCAATTCCCAGACCTTCTGGAATGGGGGCACCCACATGAGCCATCACCAGAATTACGCGTATTCTGTCCTCTGTAGGAGTACCCGACTCCATTCCCAACGGGACGGCCCCTGCCATGGTAGATTCGAAGATGTCTACCAAGCTATGATCTATGTTTGTATGTTTCTTGCCATCACCGTGGATCAGCCCTTGTGGATCACTGATTCGCTGAAGGTCAAAACTCTCAGGAAATGACATATTGTCTGGAGCCGCTGCCACACTCGCGATATATTCAGCTTCTTCCAAACCAGTATCGATATGGACATATACAGCTACTGACAGTATCATTATTCCAGTGACGAACAACATTATGGGTTTCATCATATCACCATACAGAATAGATCTCCAAAACATGATCAGCGGATCCAGTTTTTCTGTAGATAATCTTTGTAGTATTCTCTCTGACAAGTCACAGAATACAACAAAGTACAGGTCAAAAGTGAGATGATTTGCATCTCATAATCTGTTTGGAAAGTGAAATAAATTACTTTACTACATCTACAAGCTGAATACAGGCATGTTGAAGATCTCATAAAGTGCAAGTCTTGCTTGCAGTCAGACCCTTTCATTCTTAGCTCAGTTAACCGCTTTTGCACGGTACGCGAAATTTCATGCGCCCTTGCAAGCTCCCCATGTAAGATGGTAGTCTCAGATTCTGCCACATTATAATATGACATTGAGCGAATTTTGTGGACATGTTGACTAAATTTGACAAACTGTGAAGTACTGTACATTGTGCCGAATTTTGGCGGTTATCTATAAATCACAAGCTTAAAATCCATAGTGAATAGAGGACGATCTACTTGGGCAAAAGACCACTAGTAAGAAGACGTGGCCGTGGAGGGAACCAGTTCAGGGCCACCTCTACTGGAAAGATAGGCAAGAATGCAAAATATCCCCGATTCACACTCTCAGAGCAACACAACGGTACAGTGATTGATCTTGTTCATGAGCGTGGACGGGAGGCACCACTAGCTAAAATCAGATTTGAGGATGGTTCAATATCATTTGTACCCGCAGTACTAAATACTAGAGTTGGCACCGTACTACAGTTCGGATTAAAATCGCAAATTGAAAAGGGCAACGTAATTAGTGTCCAAAATATACCAGATGGAACCATCGTATGTAATGTAGAAAAGCACTTTGGGGATGGAGGTACAATTGTAAAGTCCGCAGGCACCAATGCAACAATATTCTCGCATGGGGACGAAGGAGTCACACTAAAGCTCCCATCTGGCAAGTTCACCACCCTGAATCCAAAAAACAGAGCAATGATCGGAACGCTTGCAGGCGGAGGTGTCAGTGAAAGGCCGCTAATGAGTGCAGGAGGCAAATGGCGCAGTTTCCGCGCAAAAGGGAAAAAATATCCCATCGTACGTGGTGTGGCCCAAGCAGCATATGTACATCCTCACGGAGGTGGGAGACATCAGCATGTGGGCCAAAGCTCCACAGTATCACGTGATGCACCACCAGGTGCCAAGGTAGGTAGCATTGCTGCAAGAAAGACAGGAAGAGCCAGAATCAAGGAAAGAAGATAGTATCTCCAAGTTGACTGCACAATTATGCCTGAAGAGACTTGTATGCATAAAAGATGTCACATATAGATATTTTCCGGCGAAACTTGATTAATGGCGTGTTGGAATAATTTCTTGCATGGCACCTCAACGCATTCACATCTTTGTGACCGGCAAGGTACAAGGAGTATTCTTTCGCCAAGCCCTCAAGGTAATAGCTAAAAAAAACGATATTTGTGGCTGGGTAAAAAACCTTGAAGATGGAAGAGTGGAAGCTGTATTTGAAGGAGACCAAGAGAAAGTGGCCAGACTAATTGAATGGTCACATGGTGGACCTGCCAATGCAAGAGTAGAAGATATAGTGATCAAAGACGAGAAATTCACGGGAGAGTTTTCAAAATTTGAGGTCCTGTATTAAATGTGAGAGAACCAGTCAACACATATGAGAACAAGATAAATTCACGTCCGTTTCTATAGCTGTATCATTGCATGCAAATACTCATACATGTAAACAAGATACCATAAAGTAATTGGGTGTGCGGCCACACAAATCATCAACCACACAAATCGTGGCAGTAGCCCTGCCGGTTCCAGTCCCGGCAGATGGTCCCATTTCAAGACATGCAAGATCCGCCACGTTGACGAGGAAGCGTGGATGCTCCACCTTAGGACTGCTCCCTCCCGGACCTCGTCCCTTTCGATGGTTCGGTCTTGGAAGTTGTCCCTTCGGACAATTCCAGTCCTGCAACCACCCGCCTCGGCGTGATTTCATTTCCGCACATCAAGCGGGAATCACCAACCTGGAGATTTACCCAGCAGTTGCTGATCTCTGCATGTAGCCGGTTTCAGAAGAGGGCACGGCTAGCACCCCAATCCTATCTACTGCCATTTCATCTAAACTATACATGTTATATTTGCATTAGGTTTTCCTTCCTTTAAGGCGCGATACCATACTGCATGCAGAACAGACCTCACCGGTGCACTCTTTTCCGCACATCTTACAGGCAGCTTTCCTTTTGTAGTCATTTTCCCTGATTGCCTGCGATATACGCAGAATTGAGCGATACAGGCTGTTTTTGACTCCGTTGTGTCGTGTCTCCATAGAATTAAGGAATTCACGAATCTCTGTTCGTACTCCCTCATTTGCGTGTGGACACGGCTCTGCTTGAAATGGCATGTCATTTGTAAATGCATAAAAGACAATCTCGGCTTCATAGATCTCACAGAGTGGCTTTATTCGGCGTAAGTGATTTGAAGTTGCATCAGGATCCATCCACCCAATCCTGTTTGTGTCGCCAGACAGCATATTTATCAGAAATGTCTGTAAAGTGTCATCCAAATTATGCCCTGTTGCAAGTACATCAGCCTCAATACTGTCTGCCGCATGATCCATTGCCCTTCTCCTTAATGTACCACAAATGGAACAAGATGAGATCTTTTCGTCTGCTCTCAGTTCCAGTGCATCACTTAACGTCAGATCAAACAGGTCCCTGTAGGAGAAGACATTATGCTGTATATCTAATTTGTCGCAGAAATCTCGAACAATTCCCAACGCTTCATCTCTATACCCAGGAATTCCTTCATCAATTGTGATGGCTCTTATGGTAAAATGATGCGTCTCTGACATCTGCTTCATTATATCAAGCAATGCAAGTGAATCTTTACCCCCAGATACAGCTACTGCCACAAGATCCCCGTTACGGATCATCTTGTGTTTTGATATCGTCTTTGCAACTTTGCGTAAGATGGATGCAGAAAAACATGCAGAGCACAGCTTTTCCCCCGAATATGTCCGCGTATAGGCTGCTACACCATCACATCTGTCGCACTTCATGCCCTCTTTATGGATCATACATTAATGATTCTTTAGATGGTAAACCATCCAGACTTGATATATGACAGTGCTATATTCAACCCAAACAGCACGAATGTAAATATGTAAATGCCCCACATGATTCCATTTACTTTATTCTCTGAGATCGTTTGATCAATTATAGAATGTATGAATTTACCTCCATCTAAGATGGGCAGTGGCAGCATGTTAATTATTCCTATAAAGAACGAGATCATCCAGAGCCACAGTAAAAACATCGACACATTAGGATCACTCCACTCGATAAAGCCAAAGATCGGTTTGTAATTAAAAGAATTATCACGCATAATTCCAATTAGGCCCCTCTCAGGATCCTCCGGGGACGGCATTACATCCACGACAAATTCAAGTGGCTGACCGTCCCTCAATACAGATACATCTGCAACGGAACCCGGTACAAGATCTGCCTTGAGAAAGTCGGGCGGCCCATACATGGTAACTCCGTTAATGGATGTGATGATGTCATTTGCCATCATGCCCGCTCTTTCTGCACCAAAGTCCTCAATTATCGATAAAACCAGAACGCCTTCTGGCAGCTCGTAAAACGTGCTGAGTATTGGCTCAGGCAGAATCATCGCAAAGAATGGATTTGTCAAAAGTATTGCTCCCAGTGCAAATGCAAAAATTACATTTGATGTTGCACCAGCTCCTATAACTCGTAATTTTGAGATCTTTTTTGCGTTCTTGAACTCTTCTTCATCAGGCTCTACAAATCCTGCAAACATAGCTATAAAGATCGCAAATCCTCCTGTCTTGATCTTTATCTTCTCCAACGTGGCTACTATTCCATGGGCGCCTTCATGAATCACCAGCACAACAGGTATGGAGAGCAAAAAATAAGCAATGGATGCAGACGATGTAAGTGTAATTCCAGGAATGAGTACTGTCAGCTCTGCAAAGTCAACCGGGGTCACAAAAAAGTTTGCAATGTTTGAGATCAGAAACCAGAATGCAAAGCCCATCATCAGGAATCCAGCAATCACGCTGATGTCTGCAAAGATCTTTATTCCCCGTCTTGTCCTTCCCAAAATTCTTGTTAATGCAGATTGAACCTGTCGATTCTTGTACACAAGGCTGTATATCTTTAGTTCAAATCCGTGCTTTTCCAGCTTGAGTGCCTTTGCCCCAATCAAAATTACGACCCAAGCCGCCAACACATAGATTATCGAATTTTCAGTGATAAAATCAAGTTCCAACTGGTTGTTAATTTTTTAAACAACGGTCATTTATCGGTTACTATGAAACCGGCCTTGATAATTTCTACATATCCGGATAAATCCAGATTGAACAAGATTGCAAATCAACTGGTACGCTCAAGAGTAGCTGCATGCGTAAACATCTACAAAATATCTTCCATATACATGTGGAAGGGAAAAGTGGAAAACTCTCCAGAGTATATTGGAATTTTTAAAACCACACACAAAAACAAAAAGAAACTAAAAGAGATGATCAAAACCACACATCCATATGAGATCCCCGAAATAGTAGAGCTGGATATCACATCTATAAACAAGCCATATCTGGATTGGCTTGTAGATTCCACGTCCCAAACTCACACCGCATAACGCAACAAAGATACGATGCCGCCCAAGCCCGTTACCCGCAGGCCCAGATCTGTTGATGAATCTACTGCAAATGTCTCTGCACCGTTGCTTTCGGCGCTATTTAGTAGATCAATTAGATGATCTTCGTTTTCTTGTATTGCCCTGTCTGAAAATATCAATGACTTTATTGCACCAGTTTGATTTGCCCTTGTAGTCTCTTCAAATCCCATGGTAAACTTTGTGCTTTGTTTGTTTGCCAGCATCATGATTTCATCAATAATTGATGAAACTCTAGCTAGTTTGCTGTCATGGATAATATCTCTCATTGCCTGTGATTTTGTAAAAAGATGGATGCCGTCTTCCCCTCCCGAATCGATTCCATCTGCCAGCTGAGTAGTGTAGCTATCTTTTTGTAAAAAGTTTGAGAGTCTTTTCTTTGTCTCGCCAGGACCAAACAATATGAGGGTGTCTGAACTTGAGGCAACACCAGCTACTGCACGTCTAATCTGTTCAAAGAATTTCTCCGCGTCAAAGTTGGTCTTGTATCTTTTGCCACCCGCCCCCGAATACATATTTGGCAAAAGTTCCAGATGGGTCCCAACAAGTCGTGCCAATCCGCAGCCTGTAGTATCTACTGCAAGCAAGATAAAGCTGTCATTGTTGCGGCCAGAATTGAGTAGCTTGCGTTCAATGCCAAGCCATTTTTTCTTGTAAAGAACAATCCCATCATTGATTTTGAGTATAATTGAATGGTGTGAGCCGTGTGGAACAGTGTCGTTGTTTGACTCTAGTATGGTTCCGCCAATTCTCAGCTTGTCAAGCACCATATCTAGAGAAACTTTTTCCACGCCAAGTAGAATGCGTATCTTGACTCTCTGGCCCTTGTCAGGTCTCGCATATTCCCGTTCCTGTTTGATGGTTCTAACGGTATTGCCTGTAATTTTGTCTCCGGCTTTGATTATGCGGCGTAAGTTCAGCAGGTCATCTGGATCTTCAGGCATTATGGAGACGGTATTTTCGTCGATGCGTTTCTTTATCATGGTGTCTTTGCAGGTTCACAACAAGAAAAGAGTTTATCTATCTCTAGAAGAATTTGGCTCTTCTGTCTTTTTCTTTAGATAGTTTTCCACCCATTCCAGAGTAAGTACGCCTGACTCGGCAAGATTGGTAAGTGAATTTGTGGATGCAATTCCAGTTACCTTGCCGCTGTTCTTTCTTATCTGGCGCCACTTGAGGGATGTGTTCCCACTCTTGGAATTATATATGATTCCGAGAACGTCTTTTGCATTGACAAAAGTTATGTCGCGAATTTTTTTCAGAGTCACCTTGTCTGCAGCTTCGACGTAAATAGAGCCGAGTGTATCTTCTCTTTCTGCAAATACCTCAAAGTCGTCAAGATAGCTTCTCGGGGCGTATGACTGGCAGGTGCTACCTATAATGAACCGCCTGAAACTTTCCAATGATGCTGGAATATCAACTGTGATCATTTTGAATGAATGGTTAATTAGCCACTTATCAAGCTTCTTGAAAGACTCAATAGGAGTGCTGAGACGATCTTTATTGCGGGCGGTGATGAGCCTATCCCTTTGAATGGTGATGAGGATCTTGAGTTCTGAGCCTGTGCCTAGAATTTTTATGCTAGATAATACTACTCATACATGTGAAGACGCTAACTGACTATCTGAGCCTCAACGTAAAATCTAGACGTGCATTTGTCAATATAACACCAGATGTAAAAGAGATGGTCAAAAAGAGTCAGATACAGGAAGGGCTATGCCTTGTAAATGCAATGCACATCACAGCAAGTGTATTTATCAACGATAATGAGACAGGGCTTCACAGCGACTATGAGAGATGGTTGGAAGAGCTTGCACCCCACGAACCTGTTGAGCAGTATAATCACAACAATACTGGTGAAGACAATGCAGATGCGCATTTAAAAAGACAGGTAATGGGCAGAGAGGTGGTTGTTGCAATTACTGGCGGGCAACTGGACTTTGGTCCGTGGGAGCAGATCTTTTACGGTGAGTTTGATGGTAACAGACCCAAACGTGTCCTAGTCAAAATTATAGGCGAGTGACATATTAGCCAAAGTCGGCATCACGCTTTTGTACCTGAGATTCATTCTTTCTTGCAGAAGCTCTGAACTCTTCGTCATGATTTTGCGGTCCGTGTCCACACTTGACACATGCTATCTTGTAACCATTACGATCCCTTTGGTATATTTTACACCCACAAAAACAGGCCACAAGACAGATAATACATCAGGCATTATATCTCTTCAGGCTCAGAATCTGCTTTGGGTGAATTGTCCTCTTGCATACGGCAACAATCACCGTATGGGATATCGTGGTCGTGGGGGCACTTTCTTGGATGTTTTAGCATAGTACATAATGCATCGGTAAACTGCTTGTTCATGTGATGTTCGATTCCACAAACCATCTCCTCATCAATTGCTACTTTCAAAGCACTTTCCATCAATACTTCTAATAGTCTGCTGTTTCTCATCATACTTGCACCTATTCGCTCGCCCTCTTCAGTTAGCTTGACTCCAGCCTTGTTGTAGTTCACAAGATTTTGGCCATTCAGCTTTTTGAGCATCTGGACTACACTAGGCTGCCTGACATTGAGCATCTTTGCTATGGTGCTAATCTTGACATCTTCCCCGCGTTCTTTGATGTGCCAAATGGCTTTTAGATACATCTCTATATGTTCGGCTTCTGCGGTTCCCACAAATAGAATTTCTTCGTTTGCCATACTCAACCTATATCTGCTTTGAGTCTTTTAATAAATATTCAAAATATTGCCTTGCAAATCCTGCCAAACCAGCGTGATCAGCCCATATTGCAACTACGTCAGTTGATTTTACGTCCCCCATCTCGGGTCCAAATAGAATCACGACATACCGTTTATCAGATATGATTCCTCCGCCAAATAGGCCTTTTTTGATTTTTACAGTGGCAAGTCTTGTTATTGCACCAAGTGACTCTTGGTCCATCTTGTCTGAAGTTAATATGGTAATGTCGACTCCCCTGTCATGGAGTGACCTCAGCTTTGGCAGCGCTTGTCTTACTAGCTCTTGGCCTGCCTCTGGTAGTGCAATTAAGACCTCACTTCTGCATGACTCTACCATCTCTAGGACCTTGGTTGCGATATTTACTGCGCCTGAAAGCACCCATATGTCAGGTCTCTCACTTGTTCCGCTTTTTTCATAAAGAGGTACCAGTTCGTTTAAAATCACATTCTTGTTTTGTGCAAAATCACTTTCCATCTTTTGCTTGGTGGCATCCAGTCCGGTGGCAGGTGATTTTGCAAAGTATTTTGTGGGCCTCGAGTCATCAGAGCCGATCCATCCCTTCTCTTCCAGAGTTCCAAGCACCTCATAAATCTTAGAATATGGTACACCGGATTTTTGGCTCAGGTCTGAGGCAGTAAGTTCTTCTGATTTGAGTAGTGCCGAGAATGTCTTTATCTCGTAGCTTGTAAGGCCGATCTTCTCCAAGGACTTTCTTGTCTTGTCTGAGATGCTCATGCGATCTAATCGATCGGTTTTAGTATTTAAATCAGGCACGCCTGATCCTAAATCGCATAAGGGGCCAAGTATGAAATCCATTATATAGTATTTTTTATGTCAATTATAATAGAATGGCACTTATTCAGATATCCAACCAGACTGTAAAGAATCTGGGCAAGAAATCCACCATCAGATTTACCCAGAGCATATGTCCCGAATGCAACATGATTCTGGATGCCGAGGTGTTTGAGAGAGATGACAAGGTCTACATGTCAAAGACGTGCCCATCCCACGGCGAATGTGAAGAGCTTTACTTTGGATCATATGAGATGTACAAGAAATTTAGCACGTACTGGATGGATGGAAAGGGCGCACATGCCCCAAATGTGATGATTGAAAAATGTTCGTGTCCAAATAATTGTGGTTTGTGTTCAAATCACCTGTCCCACAGCGGACTGGCAAACATGATTGTAACTAATAGATGTGATCTGACTTGTTGGTACTGTTTCTTTTATGTAAAAAAGGGATTAGAAGGCGCGTACATGTACGAGCCAGATCATACTCAGGTCAGGGCAATGATGAAGACTCTAAAGGCAGAAAGGCCCATTCCAGGCAACTCTATGCAGATTACAGGGGGCGAACCCATGTTGCGAGAGGACATTGCAGACATCATCAAAATTATGAAGGAAGAAGGTGTTGATCACATCCAGATGAATACAAATGGAATCAGACATGCCATGGATCCAGAAGCGGCTCGTGAAGTGAGGCTTGCCGGATGTAACAACTTGTATTTGAGTTTTGATGGTGTAACTGCAAGGACCAATCCCAAGAATCATTGGGAGATCCCATATGCATTGGATAGTTGTAGGAAGACAGGGACCACAGTAGTATTTGTACCGACTGTAATCAAGTCAATAAATGATCACGAGTTGGGCGGCATCATCAGGTATGCTCAGAAAAATATGGATGTGGTTCATGCGGTTAACTTTCAACCCGTCTCCCTGACAGGTAGGATGGGCAAGACGGAACGTGAAAAATACAGAATAACTATTCCAGACTGTATTCAGAGAATTGAAGAGCAGACAAACGGTGAAGTCACCATAGATGATTGGTTCCCTGTTCCCAGCTGTATGCCTCTTACCAACGTGATAGAGGCATTCTCAAGCAAGCCAAAGTACGAACTCTCAATACATTTTGCTTGTGGTGCTGGAACATACATCTTTGAAGATGAAGAGACGAAAAAGTTTGTTCCCTTGACCAAGTTTTGTGATATTCAAGGTATGTTGGAATTATTTGAAGATAAAGCAGAAGAGATTCGCTCAGGCAAGAACAAGTACTTTACAATGCTTGAGGTAGTAAGGAAACTCAAGGGATTCGTAGATACAAAGAAGCAGCCAGCAGGACTGGATCTAGCAAAGATGTTTGGAAATATACTCATGAAGAGATCCTTTGATGCTGTGGGCTCTTGGCACGTGAAGGGTCTATTTCTTGGAATGATGCACTTTCAAGACAAGTACAATGAAGATCTGGAGCGACTACAAAGATGTGATATTCACTATTTGACACCAGATTTGAGAATAGTTCCATTCTGTGCATTTAATGTGATTCCAGAGTGGTATAGAGACAGAATTCAAAAAAAGTATTCCATTACAGTGGAAGAATGGGAAGAGAGAGAAGGTGTTAAACTAGAAGACGGGCTTTACAGGGGTCTGATGAGACGCGGTGCAGGAGATGAGCTTGCAGCAGGTTGTGCAAAGAGCCAGATGTTCCACGACGCGACACAAGCAGTCATGTAGAAGCAAATCGTTTAATTCTGAAAATTAGTTTTGTTTGAGGAATATATGCACATACAAGTGTACCAGATCGTGGCCGAATCAGGCTTTGTTGTGAGTTGATACTTGTTTTTCCCTTGTAAATGATAAATAACTACATGGATACCGAGATCATATGCAGTCACACACAATGGAATTGCCAAGATTGATTGTGATTGGTGAGAAGAATATTGGTGAGTTTGGGCGATTTGTCAGTACGTTGAATAGACCAAAAAAGATATCGCTTGTTTCGGGCATACATGTTAGAAAGATACTGGAGAAGAAGATAACAAGATCGCTTGATGCACAAAATATACAGTTTAACTGGCATGCATCCAAATACAACGACATCAAAACTTTGAAACGAATTCAAAAGGACGTAAAAGGCGACAACAGCGATATGGTTGCTGGAGTAGGAGGAGGGCGCAGTGTTGATACGGCAAAGATGATCTCTTTTAACTTGAAGAGGCCGTTTGTCAGCGTGCCCACAGCAGCATCACATGATGGGATGGCAAGTCCGTTTGTATCTGTAAAAAGTGACAGGCCCCATTCGGTGGTAGCTACTGCACCACTAGGTGTTTTTGTGGATATCAATATAATAAGAAAGGCACCCACAAGACTACTTGCAAGTGGCTGTGGGGATTTGATTGCCAATATAATTGCCGTGAGAGATTGGCAGTTGGGACACAAAGTAACAGGAGAATATTATGGAAGATACTCAGCAAACTTGGCAATGATGAGTGCAAAGATAGTTATGGAAAATTCCTCACAATATGCAAAGAAAGGACTTGATACACGAGTGGTTGTGGAGGGACTGATCAGTGCAGGAGTTGCCTCATGTATAGCTGGTAGTAGCAGGCCGTGTTCTGGTGCAGAACACCTATTCGCACATGCATTAGACAAAATTGCCCCAGATAAGGGACTTCACGGTGAAAAGTGTGGTATAGGATCAATCATGATGGCAAAACTACAAGGACAGGATTGGAAGGGAATAGTTGATGCGTTAAAGAGGGTGGGCGCACCTATAACAGCAAGTCAGATTGGCCTAAAGGAGAAGGATGTAGTTGATGCGTTGATGATTGCACAGAGCTTGAGGCCAGAAAGGCATACAATTCTAAAAGAGAGTAAAATGACTCATAGGAAAGCTACCAATCTTGCAAAGGCAACTAGAGTGATTTAGTTTCGTCTTGTGAGGATTCGTCTTGTGAGGATTTCAAGTTCTTGTTTAAATGAGTTTCAACAAAGTGTATCTTTTCCAGTGTAGGAACAAATTTGAATATATCGACCTTGCTCCTAGATTTTATGAATGAAAGCGATTCTGATTCATGGAGGTTTTCCGGTATTGCAACGTGCAATTCGGTATCTTGTAGGTCAAATACAATAAAGTCCTCAGTGAATCGGGTTTTTAGAATATTTGTAATTTTGTCATGGGGAGTATCAAGAGACTGTACAACATTAACATCATAAATGATTGTTTGCCCTGCATATTTGTGGTTGTAGTCAACCTTAACTCTGCCCGATCCAATGAACCTGATGACACCAGTTTTCTGATCAATGTCAATAGTATCCCCCACAGAAACTCGGTCTGCATCATCACCCAATTTTCTTATAGGAATCATTCGTGATTTATTGGGATCCCGTAAGCCAAAGGCCTTCTCTGGAGGAATTTCAATGGTCTGTTTATCCCCCACTGACATATTGGCTAGTGCCTCATCAAGACCTCGCATGACAGGATACGATATATCATTAATTGAGATCAGCTTTGGCATGTATATAGAATGAACATCATCTATGTGATGCTTTATTGCATCATCTTCGATTGTTGTATCAAATACTTTGTCCGTCTCTTTGATCTTGGCAGTATAATCAACAAGAATCAATGAGCCACTACTGAAAGTCAATGTAATCGATCTACAATTTCCTCATATTAAATTAAACGCTAAACGAAACTTGGCTTAAGATTTAACACCAATTAGGAAAAGATGTAAAGGCTTCTCTTATACAGTATAACGAGTTGCCTCATCAATACTTGTGACATTATCAGAGATTTTGTGGAAAACCTGTGGGTGTTCTGTGTGAATGGGATAAATAGAGCCAGCATTAATTTCCTGTACAGCGTCCAAAAGATCGGTTCCCCGAGCATGCCCAGAACAGTGACTCTGGAATTTGTGCATGCCAAAATGTTGAAGCCACTTGTCAAGTCGTTTTTGGGACAACTCCTGCTCCTCGTTGTATGGTTCCGATGAAGAGTGGATATATCTAGCTCCCGGTTTGGGCTTCATATCAATTAGAGCAGTAAAGGAATAGTATCCCATTGCACAGAGCATTTTGTCAGGATGTTGTGCTATTTGTTCAGCATGCATAACATTAGGCAAGTCTATAAATTCTCTATCTTTGCCCTTGTAATCCTCATCAACATATTTCCCAGATCCTCGTTTTGGAAGATAAATCACTATATCTTCATCATTGATGTCTGGGACATTAAGATGCTCATCTTGTGAAAGATGCTTTAGGAAAAATGCGTCGGTGTGCTTTACCACGAATTTTCTCCCAGTTTCCTTTGCAATTTTATAAAATGTCATCAATCTATCAACATCTTTGAAATTAAAATCAGCCAAGACCAAGTTAGATGTGTCTTTAACAGTCTTGCTGGATTCCAAGTATACTTTTTGTTCTGATTCATCTGTTTCCTTGTCGGCAATTCTGGTACCTTCAGTAATCAAAGCAATCGGTTTTGCTTGCTTTGCATATTCGATAAAATCACGAGTCATCTCAGGGTGTGCTCCATGCATTCGAACGTCCCCGGTATATACAATAGCGCCCTCAGATGTCCAAATTATAAATCCGTATGCGCCAGGAACCGAATGATCAACATGAATTGGTTCTACCTCCAGTGAACCTATTTTGAATTTATCGCCTGTCCTAAACTCACAGATTGTGCGTTGAATTGGCATATCATTAATGTTGTAAGGCTTAGGTTTGTAGTAGAGAACTTCATTTTCAAGTGTACGTGTTGCGCGTTCTGATAGTGCCTTTAGAATCAGATGGCAAGTAGCACCCATATAAATTGGAATATCCTCGTGTAAAAATGAGATGTAATCGGCATGATCAGCGTGAGCATGACTCAAGAGTACGGCATCTATGTCTGGCTCTTCTGAAGCACGTCCTGCCATAGACATTAAATCATCTCGATAGACACCATGAATATCTGGCACCAAACCCGTAGCCAAAAAATCCACTATACCGTTTGCCATCCTAGGACTCAGATACTCTTCAAAATATTCCGCGCGTCGAGAAAAGCTCTTTCCAAAATCAAGAAAGACTCGAGTATCCTTGTCCTCCAACAAGATCTTGTTCCCGCCAATCTCGTTGACACCACCATAGAAAGTCAACGATGTCATTTCTTGTTTTCACATTAACGTGCTTAAAAACAAGATCATGTATTTCTGGTGAAGAAGATAAAATTTCCTGAATAAATCGCGGATTTCTAGGTATAATTGTCGCCAAAAATTGCTGAAAAAATTCAATTATAGTATGGTGACGACATACTTTGGATCATTTTTTATGGGAACATGTATCTTGACTTTGCATGCACAATACCATTGCCATAATATGTGACTGTGATGCGACGCTAACTCAAGACACCACCGAATTTTTACTTGAAGATAACAATATTGATTCACGGAAATTTTGGGATAATATAGATAATAATTTTGTCCAGAGTGGTTGGGATCCACCTCAAGCATACCTTCATGAAATCCTGAGACTTATGAAGGAGGGCCAAATCAAGCAAGACACACCCCAGAAGATGCGGCAGCTTGCAAAAAAGATCCGACCATACAAGGGTGCCGATGTTTTCATCAAAGAGTTACAGGAATATGTCTCCAGAGAACCCAACTGTATAAAGGCCAGAGTCAATATTGAAGGATACATAATTTCATCAGGGATAGAGGATCTAGTAAAAGAATGTTCGTTTGCAGATCAATTCAAAGATATTTTTGCTGCAAATTACATAACGGATCCCAAGACTGGAAAATACAAAACAATAAAATCTACAGTAACATTTACAGAAAAGACAAAATTCCTATATGCGATAAACAAAGGAATAGACAAGATAAACTTGAGGAGATTCCCATATCTGGTGAATAATGCAGTGAGAAATGAGTATCGCAGAGTACCATTTGGAAACATGATCTACATAGGTGATGGGCCAAGTGACATTCCATGTTTTTCTGCTGTACGTAGCAACGGCGGACATTGTATAGGAATAATGGACGCGCAAAAGCCGATAAAGACGTATGAGCTAGCAAGGGGAAGACGTACAAACTATGGAATTTATTCAAATAATTATTCAGAGGGAAGTGATCTCAGATTAATGCTAAAGACCATCATTGATGAAATAACTAGGCGAATTCCTTATTGAGCTGTATGGTATGAGCCCTACTACACAAGTAGATCATATGAATAATGCTGACCAAAGTGACATTGAAAATTATGCATCTCAACATCAATGAAATTGGTTCAGGGCCAAATAATTTGTAAGCATCACACTAGATAGAACGGAGTTTCTCTTCTGCCGCCACTAGTCCTGCCTGAGTATCTGGCTTGTAATTCATCATGGCAAGAGTTGACGCAATTGCAGATATGGTTCGTGTTATGTGATATGGACTGACTTCACCCATACAGCCCACCCTGAACACCTTACCTTTAAGATTGCCAAATCCGCCAGCAACCAACACCTTAAACTTTTTGGCCAATGTGTCCCTGAATGTTTTATCTTCAAGGCCATCCAGATAGTTTAGTGCCACAATGGAGATTGAGCGGTCCTCTTCCTTTGCAAATGGTGTCAGCCCGATGGCACTGAGTCCAGAGTAGAGTGCATCAGAGCATACTTTGTGACGCTTGAATACCGACTCTAGTCCCTCTTCCAGTATAATTGCAAGAGCTTCTCGGTATGCGTAAAGCAGTGGCAATGCAGGTGTAAACGGTGTATGTTTTGATTCTTCATAATACTTGAAGTATCTTGCCAAGTTAAAGTAGAGTGTGGGCGGCGGGTTTTCCATCATGTATTTTTTGGCTCTAGGACTAACAGAGATGGGGGATATTCCAGGAGGTGCAGCAATTGCTTTTTGTGCGCCTGTCATGCACACATCTATATTCCACTTGTCTACTGGCAGCTCCGCACCGCCTAGCAGTGATACTGAATCCACCACATAAAATGCATCATTGCGCGATGTCAAGTCAGATATTTTGTCCAGATAGTTAACCATTGTTCCTGTAGATGTCTCATTATGTACCACATAGAATGCCTTGACATCACTGTTGTTGTCAAATGCTTCTTTGACTTGGTCAAATGTGGCATTTTGGCCGGGGGGGGTTTCCAACTTTATGACGGTTGCGCCCTGGCCTTCGATTAGTTGTGCAAGGCGGCCGCTGAATTCTCCATTTACTGGAATGATAACTTTGTCGTCTTTTTTAATTAGATTGACTACACCTGCTTCTACAGCACCCGTACCAGATGCAGACAAAGCAACCACATCATTTTGAGTTTGAAAGACCTGCTGGGTCTTGTCAACCACATCCTGATACAGATCTACAAAGTCATCGCTTCTGTGATTTATGATCGGTGCCAGCATGGCCCGCATTACTCGGTTTGGAACGTTTGTGGGGCCGGGAAGCATTGAGAGATATTCCAAGTGTGTCGCCAATGGGGTTTCGTGTGAGGTTTATTTATAATTAGAGATCTGCCAAGATGGATTTGGCATTAGAATTCATCAAAAATTTTTTTGTGCCAGCAGGTACAAGATGCTCCCATTTCTGATCGCAGGCAATCAAATTGCGAATATGAGTACCAGACAAGGAATCACGATCTACAAAAGGAATTGAAATGATATCAACGTGTTGTTTCGAATAAAGATGTCTTGTAATAGTATCATTTGTAAATACCACGTCAAACTTGGGTACTAAATCATCTATTAGCTCAATCCACTTTTTGTGATTATCCACATCTGGAATTGGAAAGATGTCTATCTTGTCCCTAATGAAATCATCTACAGAAGATAAGATCATCTGTGTTCGTTCCGCAGTTGAAAATGGATTGGATTTCTGTCTTGACTTGTTGGAGCTGCCAAGACCGATCCATAATTGGTCTACTTTGGTGATTGCAAAATGCAATGCCTCAAGATGCCCCAGATGAAATGGTTGAAAGCGACCTATTAGAAAGCCATTCATAGATATTGTGGTATGGTTCGTTTTTAAAAAAACTATCATAAAGTGAAGGCATCTACAATAAATGATGGAATTTGTAAAGATCAACGGGGCGCATGGTGAAGGTGGTGGCCAGATAATCAGAACGGCTACAACCCTAGCATGTATAACAAAAAAGCCCATAATTATAAAAGATATAAGAAAAAATAGAAACAAACAAGGATTAAAGGCACAACACATTACGACAATCAAAATTCTGCAAGAGATGTGTGATGCCAAAGTAGAAGGCAATTACCAAGGTTCAACTGAGCTGTCTTTTGTTCCCAGAGAGATGCGCGCTTGCAGAATCAAAAAAGATGTAGGCACCGCAGGAAGCATATCCCTCATAGTACAATCGATAATTCCAGCAATGGCCGCCTCAAAAGAACCGTCTGAAATAGGAATAGTTGGTGGTACCGATGTACCGTGGAGTCCCACATTTGATTATCTTACATGTGTGACTGGTGAGGCATTTTACAGAATGGGAATGAAATGTATAATTCGGCTGAACAAGCGAGGATATTATCCGAAGGGAGGAGGCGAGGCCACATTGAGTGTGAATTCATCTGGGATTTTCCCAATCAAATTAATTGAAAGCAAGACCAAATCAATTGAAATAAGATGCTCATATTCTAAGATTCCAGAAAAAAGTATCGGCAATGAAATTGGCAAAGTTGTCAAAAAGCTTGAAGAGATGCATTATACCATACAGATACACAGTAGGGAAGAGAATGCCAAAGATGCAGGAGCATCACTGCTAGCATATGCTAAGGATGGCGGTTCCATTAGAGGAGTCGACGCATTATTTAACAAAAATGATGGCTGCTTTGATGTGGAATTGGGCAGAATTATCTCCAACAATCTTGGCGTGGACGAAAATCTGGCAGATATGATCGTGGTGCCTGCAAGTATTGCATGTGGAATGTCGGTGTTTCGCGTTCCCAGAATTACAAGGCATTTGGAGACCAATCTTTTTGTAGCGTCAAAAATTTCCGGATGCAGATACGGAGTAGGAAAGATCAATGGTGGATTCGAAGTCAGAATAGAAGGCACATCACACGCCAGCATCTAATAAAGATGCAAAAAACAGAATTATAACAGAAATTACAACTGTAGCTTCGCCAAGAATGATTATTTTCTTGCGGAGTAGCTGCAATTGATCTTTGGGCATATTGCCTGACATTATCCGTTCTTCGACATCCCTACGTATGATGTGTACATGAATTGCATACGTTATGAGAAGTGCAACCACCAACAGTATCTTAATCAGCAGAAAGGTCCCGTAGCTTGTTGCAGCTAGCAGATCAGGCTTACTGAGCAACATGTGAGAGTTATACAGACCCGTAGCTACGAGTGCTATCAGGGAAGGGACGGCAATTTTGTTGAATCGTTTTCCTACTCGTATCATTATCTGAATTCTTTCTTCAAGAGAGTCAGACATTGTCTTGAGAAGTGGAGAAAATACGATTCCGATGAACAGCGAGCCGCCGACCCATATGGCAGCAGCCATGAGATGGATCCATGTGACCAGTGCCTGTTCCAAAGCAGTCATGAAATGGAATGTTTAATATCAGATATTATGTATTTGGTATAGCTATATAGTGACTTGTCCCACAAGTAGTTCGCCTCTTAAAGCAAGCGTATACATGCCTGTATACCATATCAAATTAGCCAGCATATATTACGTGACAAAAGTAGTTCGCCTACATATGAGATGTTATGAGGTGGATCATACTTGATGATGATGCAGGGTGTAGATGATATGATATCCAGTAATATAATAAAAACACAGGTGTGTGAGTCAAAGCAGAATAGGAACAGCATGAGGTTCAAGGGTAATAGATAACTCAAGGTGGTAAACAAGCTTGACGAGGATCAAGTGAGGTGGTTGGTACGGGAGAACCGTAAAGATACAATGACCACCAAAGAGATTGCAACAGTACTGGACATATTACAGCGATGAATACAAAAGCTCTGCACCAAATACAGGAATGTGCATCCAACAATGATTACATATCCATCTGCAATGGGGAGGCCTAAGGAGAGCTTGCCTGGTCGCAGAGAACAAGCCGCTGTACTCTCTAATTACACAAGAAATGGATGAGGTGCGGTACGTCTTGAGAAAATAATCAAAGCAAAAATAGGCATTCATATCCCACATCGTACCATACATATCATATTGAAGGATGAAGAACTAGCTGAAAGTCAACCCAAAAAGGCAAAGCAACGCAAGTGGGTCCGATATGAGCGTTGATTCTCAAATTCGTTGTGGCATACCGACTACAAACGACTTCATGATATTAGATGGTTTATTATATACATGGATGATGCATCTAGGCTTATCGTGGGTTTTGGTGTGTTTGATGAGCCCACTACTGCAAACGCGCTAATGGTGTTACATAAAGCCATTAAGGCATATGGCAAGCCAGCAGGCATACTCACAGATCATGGATCGTAATTTTATGCAAATGAAAAGGATGCTGCAAAGCGCGGTCAGAGTATATTTGAGGCAAAGCTGGTTGAGCTTGATATAAAACATCATCTTGCACGCATAGGTCACCTACAAACAAATGGCAAACTTGAGCAGTTTTATTTAGAGATCGAGCAACAATTGAGATCATTTGAGGAAGAATCTACCACCAACACGATTCGAGATGTTAAATGAGGTGACCTGAGAAGAACCTCATTAGGCAACATGCCCATAAAGCAAATCAGTCATAGAGAAGGTATCTACGTCAGTATTTTACAATTGCCAATGTCCCAGAATTGCCATTTAACGGTTAAACTGGTGTGGAGTTGGCAGGATTTGAACCCGCGATCTCCGAGTTTTCAGGTCGGCGAACTACCTAGCTGTTCTACAACCCCACAAAGTTTATTTGATGAGATATTGTAATAACGTTAAGTTTTCAGGTCGGTGAGGCTTGGCTAGTCTAGGTCTCCACTTTTTTTATTATTGAGTCTTAAAACAAATTAGAACAGTGTCATCATCTGCCGTTGTTGTTCCACGTGCAAAGCCAAACGTTCCAGCACTGGTATGGACCCCGCCACATTGAGAGCGCCCAAATGGCAACAAATTTGGCAAGGTGAAGGTACACTAGACAATGAAGGGAAAAAGACACATACCAAGAGACAAAATACTCGTTGTGTTAGAATTCCTAAAGACTAACATCGACGTGGCCGACTTGTGCCGTAAACATAACATTCATCCTGCTACCTTCTCCAAATGGAGAACGAGATTCATTGAAGGAGGCAAAAAGGCCATAGAATCCAAGGGTGTACCTAAGATACTCCATCACAGAC
>CAZIHR010000008.1:0-6452 GCA_964538885.1 uncultured Nitrosopumilaceae archaeon | reverse complement strand
TGTCAGACCACTTGACAATTTAACACTGGAGCACGTGCTTCCAAAAAAACCGGGGGGTGATTGGAACCATCAAGACTTTGATGGAGATATGAGCAAATACTCTGAAAGACTGGGAAATATGACATTGTTGCACAAGTCTATAAATTCAAAAATTCGAAATAAGCCATTTAAAGTGAAAAAAGACGAAGGGTATAGGAAATCATTACTGAAAATCAACGAACTTACAGTAAACAACTACGACTCGTGGACTGCCGAAGTGATAAAAGAGCGAGAAGAAAAGTTTGCCGAATATGCCGACAAAATATGGAAGATTGAATAACAAATTTGTAACTATTAACGTGGTTTTGAGATCATGATCATTTTAGACACAAGTTCAAGATAAAATCAAAAAATAGCGCATAAATCTTTGCACGATGTTAACAGTTGCCAAAAATCCCTCTTTCATGACACATAGTAACTAGCACAAATTCTTGAATCATCTCTGGGAATTTTTTACCTATTTGAACAGTTAGTATTTGGAAATGCGTTTCACTGCATCTATTATTATTGATGTAGCTAATTTTGACTCATCAGGTTTGGTGAATCTTCCCATACCCAATCGTATAGACGAATGCGCCCTGTCATCACCATAGCCCAGCGCCATTATTACATGAGATGGCTCTACACTCTCCGTAGTACATGCAGAACCTGCAGATATGGCCACTCTATCAGACACTGAGTTTATTATCGCCTTGCCCTCTATTCCCGGAAAGAAGGCGTTTAGATTTCCTGCAAGTCGTTGTTCCCGATGGCCATTGATGTGTGCACCTGCATCTTCAAACATGCGTAGCATAACTGTTGCTTGGGCCCTGAGCGCTACATTCTCATCATACATGCATTTAGAAGCAATCGATGCGGCTTCACCAAACCCAACAATTCCAGGCACGTTGAGGGTACCTGAGCGCAGGTTATTCTCCTGACCTCCACCATACATAATTGGATGCGGCCTCACTCTAGGTCTGATCCCGCGCACATACAAAGCTCCCACGCCCTTTGGTCCATACATCTTGTGTGCGGAAAATGACATTAGGTCGATCTTCATCTTTTCTACGTTGATTGGCATGTGCCCCACCGCTTGAGCCGCGTCCGTATGAAACAGCACACCGCGATCATGTGTAATCCTACCAATTTCTGCAATGTCGGGCGTGACTCCTATCTCGTTGTTTGCGGCCATTATAGACACCATAACCGTTCTGTCGGTAATGGCCTCATCCACATCGGCAGGATCAACCATCCCATATTCATTCACCGGCAGATACGTAACGGATTTTCCCATCGATTCCAGACGCTTTGCGGTGTTTAGTATGGCCTCATGCTCTGTAACACACGTGACTAGGTGATCCCCACGTTCCCGATATCTTTCCATGGTTCCGATCAGCGCCAGATTGTTTGACTCTGTTGCACCACTAGTAAATATGACATCATCATGTCGGGCCCCTATCGACTTTGCTATCTTTTCCCGGGCGGCCTCTACCGCTTCTGACGCCCTGTATCCATACCTATGATCTAGGCTGGAGGCATTTCCAAAGTCATTTCTAAAATAGGGCAACATGGCATCTAACACGCGCGAATCAATCGGAGTGGTGGCATTGTGATCTAGGTAGATGATCGTCATACTTGCCCGATCTCTAAGAGTCTGCCAAAGTCCTCCAATCTTTCTATTCTGGGAAACAGCATACCGGCTCCACGATTGACGTGGGCCCGCATCATTCGGTCTGCATATACGCCATAATCTAGTTCGTCGTCATTCAAGCGCTGCTCTAATAGGGCAGCAAAAATTGTCTCGTTTTTTCCAAACAATATGTGTGGTAACAGCTCCATTCCCTTTTCGTCGTACATATCTGGGTTCGGAATGCTAGTATCATCTAGGGAAAGGCACAGCCCAAACCGGGCAAGTACATTGGACGGAATCCCGGTTCTAGACTTGAGGAGTCCTAGATGATTCTGCGATCTTATTGAGAGACGTATCTTACCAAGTCTATGCAATCTGTTTCTCCTCCACAAAATATCCGCCCGTAACGGTCGTGACAGATTTTGTCTTGTCACAGGTTATATGATACGATCGAGTTATGTGTTTGGACATCTTTGCATACTCTTTGATGCCTATCTCCCTGTCAGTCGATAGCAGGATCAGCTGATGTGATGCAAACGGGTAGAACCGGTCGGTGAGGTTGGTCAGGTGCTCACCGTCCAGCCTCCCCAACGGGCTATCGATTACAAATGGCAAGGATCTGCATGACGTGCGTGCAATGGCCCACAAGAGCGCCGTACCGACTATCTGTTGCTCACCCATTGAGATCAAACCACCCGGTATCTGTTCCTCATCTTCCCCATACACCCTTATCTCGAACGTCTTCCGATCTATTGTTATGCGCGTTATGTTCTCCTTGTGCAGTAACAGTCTTGCGGTGTCAAGCAGGTTGGACTCTAGTTCCGTCATCTTCCTCTCCCTTAAACTGGCAGAATAGGCCTCGAGGACATCCTGCATCCTTGATGCTAGACGCACGCCATGATCGGCCGTTTTTGCTACGTGTATGGACTTGATCACCGCCTTTGTCTTGTTCTGGATGATGGTAAGGTGAGCGCACTTCTTTGATAGGTGCTGATCTAGGGTTGCAATCTCTGCCTGTAGGATGCCGGACTCTTTGTGCAGGGCATTTATCTTGGATATACGGGGTCCTATCTCATCGTCCTTAGGAACCTTTGATAATTCCGTCTCTACGCTCTCAAAGTGTGCCATCGTCTTTTTGTGTTCCGCTATCATTCCTTGCAGTAATTCGCGTCCGGCCTTCAGTTCGGTGATCGTCTGTACAGTACGCGTAGCGTCGTTTGGAGACATGTCAAAGAATTCATCCCCATCAGATACGTTGAACCTGCCTTCTATTATCTTGGCAATCTTGTCAGCAGTAAATTCTGCGTTCGTGCCATTAGACCAGAATTTTGCGGCAAGTATTTCGCGGCGTATGTATGGCATCTGTTCCTTAACCATGGATGCGACTGCTTTACGCCTAGTAATTTCCGTATCATCTTTTATCTGGCGCCGTATCCTCTCAAGCATAGTGGGTACGATGTACAGTGGCGCGTCCTCTGATAGTTCCTCTTGTATAGTTCTTTTTTGGTGTCTGATCTTCTCTTCCAATGCGGCACGTTGCGCAAGAAGATCTTCTCGTATGTCTACGTACCCTCCCCCGACACCAGATACATCAAGCTCGCAAGTCCTTATTTTAGATGCCGTCTCTGCCAGCTCCGCGTCCTTTTTATCCTTCTCGATAGTCAACATTTCAATCTCAGTCGTTATCTGCTTTTTGTCATTTTGGAGCTGCTCGTATTCTCGTTCGAACGCGCCAGATATTTTCTTACCTGATTTTCGCAGAGTGTATAGATCCAGATCCGCATAAAGCCGCTTTATCAGCTCCGTACCAAGTAACATATCCAACGACATCCTCACCTCGTCATTACCGTCACCGTCACCCCATTTTGTGATCCGTACGATTTTTTCACCGTCAATGAAGAACAAGCGCGCTATACCAAGAGGTATTAGGCTCTCTATAAATGACTGCCACTGGGACTCGTCGACTTCACTCATAATGCTACCATTTTTTTGCACCGAGAGTGACTCTGTAACGGATGCCCCCTCTACATCCCAGCTCCTGCGCACCGCGTAACCATCCTCCGATCCGTTATGATAAAACCGGAACGCGATCTCCACAGATGCCGTATCTGCTCGCCGTCCACCATGCTTGTGAATTCTTTGCGCCACGGATTTTAGGTACTCTTTTTTCGTGGTTCTCCTTCCGAGGTAGGTCTTGCCATACAGTGCCACCATAATACATTCGAATATAGTAGTCTTGCCGGCGCCGTTGATGCCTCCGATGAGTATTATAGGCTTTTTTGGCGTGGTTGTCAGGTCGAAGTCTGACGTGCCTGCGTAGACCCCGTAATTTTGTATGGATAGACGCTCAAGTAGCAATTACTCATAGACCTCCTGGAACTTGCGCTTTTTGTCTGCTGCGGCTGTAATCGCGTCCTCATCATCGCGCCATTCCTCGGATAGTATCTTGGCAAGTGAAGAATGCACCTTTTGTCTGCGCGTTATTCCTTGCATTTCGAATTCCACTTGGAGTGATCGGGCCAAGAGCTCGTACGGTACTTTATGATGTTTGCATACCATCTCCAGTTCGGCCTGTTCCAAGCTGCCAAATGCTCCGAGATCCTCGTCCATAGGAGACAAATTGACCCCCATAATCTGATGATATGTCTTATATGCAGTATTCTTCCAGTCTCCATTCTCGGTTCTCCAGATGCGTTGGATCGCATGTATCTCATCTTCGTGTATCAGAGTAATTTGTGGATCCGGACCGTTTTTGCGTACTGCCTTCTGAGCTTCAAGTAGGCTGCGCAGTATGTTGACGCGAAACTCGAATTTGTACGGTCCAAGGGCTAGTCGGTCTTTCCAAAATACAAGCTGTCCGTTTCGGTGCTTGAGATCTCTGCATTCACTCTTTTTGTTGGGATCCTGCGTATCCTTTAGCATCTGTCGCAGTTCAAGGAGTGGTTCCATCCAATCTTCTCCATTATCTATCATGCTTTCCATTGACTTGTCTCGGTCCACCACCGTGCACACCCAGCACCCAAATCTACTATTACCGCATGACGCGGTGTCGCTGTCTATCACTAGTGGACACTCTGATGCGTTGGCGTCCCTGTACATTGCAAGGAGGTCTCGGTTGTTCTTACCCCATGGGTTTTTGGAGTTTTGTAGAAGATAGTTCCAGACATCTTCGGTTGTAAAATCGCGCAGAGGTGGGTAGATGAACGCCTGCGGAAGGGAGTTGTGGTGAGATAGATAACTCCCCCTTATGCTATGGTTGTTTATAATTTGGGCCCTAGTGCTACTCTCGGCCTTTCTACTTCCCAGTACCATTATCACCTCCCCGTGCTCAGACACCTTTTCTTCGATGAACCTGTTTGCGCTCTTTATTTTGAGGCGGTCGGTGCACCAACGGAACGTGTTTGACGGGGCCGGATATCCCTTTCCTATCATGCATACCCAGAACGTATCAGCCAATACAGGCCTCACAAGGTTTGTTTCAAGCAAAAGATTCGTGTTTTTAGCGGCTTTTTCCATGCTCTCAAGCGAGTCAGTCACGGTTTCTACGATCTTGGGGGACTCTACTAGGGTGTCAGATGATATTACGTAGATTTTTTTGGAAAGATCTTGTCGAGGGATCTTTTCTAGCGCGGACCAGACGAGTTGTATCATGCAAGTAGAGTCCTTACCTCCACTGAATCCCAAAATCCAAGGCCGATTGTCCGCTAGATACACTTTCCGGATCTCTGCGTAAATGTCATTCAACGTCCGGGATTCGAACACTGACTTCGTTATTGTCCACCCCCACAGTGTTTTAGAAGTATCTTGGCGGCGTTGTTCATACCAGCCTTGGTCTTTGTCATTTTGCCGCGTATGATTATTTTACCATCCCATTCAGGGTTTGTCCTGCCCCAATCCACTCTTTGCAGTCCTGCAAGCTTGTGTATCCAGTTGCTTGGGAATTTCTTTATCAGCTTGTTTCCTGCTATGGCAATGGCTTCAAGCATGTTGGTGTTGGCATGGACGAACTCTTTCCTGATCTCGGCTGGCGTGACCTTTTTATCCATAAGCAATCCCCATTCAGGAATATTCTTTCCCACCTCGTTCCAAAACATAATAGCTGTCTTTTTATCACTCTCGCTTAAATTCTTTGACTTGCCCAGTAGGTCCTTGGTGGCCATCTCTATCCCGCTGAGTGTAAAGAACTTTGTCGATCGGTTGGATATGCTTGTCTTTTCCATCTCTATTCTGTTGCGAAATACATCTACTTGCCTAGTCATGTCGACGACAAACGTGGCAAAGTCGTTGCGTCTGTCATACAGTATGCCAAGCGACTTTGTGGGTTTTACTGCGTGCTTGTTAAGATCTGCAAACATTTGCTGACTTTTTTTTAGCTCTAGGTCCTCAAAGAATACTACGGATATATTGTCGCGCCCAAGCTCAGAGTCTTCTTCTATAGCTTCCTTAATGGCGGCAGCGCGATGCTGGCCATCGTTGATCAGGATCGATGTATTTTGAGATATTGATATTGTTCCAGTATCGGATCCCTTGGAGGTTGGACGAAACAATACCTTACCGTCTACCGATACAGTAATTGACGAGAATGTATAGTCTGTGGGGTTCTGTAACAGGTAGTCTCGTATGCGCGGTATTCTAGACTTTCTCAAAGTTCTTTGAGCCCGATGCTCTGCCGGAATGTCTGCATCTTTGAACATAAAGATCTTTGATACGGCCTTGAGGGTGCACATGGCTATGTAAAAATCGTGTCCTGCCTGTCTTCCACGTACGGCTTCAAAGACATGAACGTTGCTTGCCATCACCC
>CAZIHR010000007.1:0-5101 GCA_964538885.1 uncultured Nitrosopumilaceae archaeon | reverse complement strand
TCTCAGAAGTCTTTCTGCGCTTACTTCTCACTATGGTACACGGTATTGAGCCCAAGATAGATTGCGTGTCCTCGTTCATAGCACGTTCCTCACAAGTGTTACGGTCTCACTCATCATGTAGTTGATCGCGTTACTGTTTGCTTGACTTTTCAGAGCTTCGTATACGATTCTTCGTATCTCTTTTTCTATGCTGGGCTTTTGTTTGTAGTCCACTATCTCTGTAAACGGTTTTATTTTTTCAAATATCTCCTTTGTAAGATCCAGCGCAACATTGCCGCCTAGTACATTGTTAAGCATTCCATATAGTGAAAACTCAAACGGAGTGGCACGATAATGCCCAAAGAGCTTTTTTCTTGCCTCTTCTTCGGCAAGCGCCTTGCAATAAATCTCCTCATATGCTTTGAGGTTTGTATAATTGACATTTTTCTGTCTGCGCTCTTCCTCGTCACGAATTATGCGCTGCAGTCGTTCAGAGAGCTTTTCATAATATGTGGGGTTTTTTGGCATTAATTCATCTATGACTTGTCTTGCTCTGTTCCTGATCAAGGCAGCCTGTGCGCGTTTACTTTTTATTTGACATTTCACGATTGCCAGAAAGTTTTCATGTGTTATTTTTGTCGGGAATACTCCCTTGGAACGTATGTGCTCGTCTATGATTTTCTGAATCTTTTTTGCATATTGTAACGCGTTGTCTTCCTTGCCGTAAAACGTCCTCACCACCTGTCTCGCCACGCTCATTGCCTTAAAGTCAGCTAGATACGGTTCTGCCTCTGTTCTTGGCAGCACAGAGTCCAGCGCGCTTGAAAACATCCTGAACCTTTGCTCCAACAGATCACGGCTATGCATTGCGGCAAAGTGCTCAAGCACCTGATCATTGTCTGCCATGTCTATTACAGCAAACAGCGACATTGCCTCAGCATGACTTCTTTGTAGTATGGTGAGAAGTTCGGAGATCGGTGTCAGGGCGCCTTCTATGTCTGTGGGATCAAATTCCACAAGGGCGTTTTGCAGGTCCATCAAGACACCCGAGTAGTCCACCACGAGTCCGTTTTCCTTTGCATTGTCATAGGGCCGATTCACACGTGCGATTGCCTGTAGTAAGTTGTGCTCCCGTATTCCGCGGTCAAGATAAAGAACTTGGCAAATGGGCGCATCATATCCGACAAGCAACATATCCACAACAATGAGGATCTTTGTAGGATCATCAGGACTCTTGAATCTCTCAGATTCTCTATTGCGCTGCTCTGGAGAGAGGTAGTGCTTGTCCCAGCTCTCCCCATCCTTGCCCACCTCGCCTAGTTCTGATGTCATGATTATCTTTGAGGCTGGACCTCCGATTGCATCCATCATTGTCTTGTATGTGACCGCCGCCTCTCTAGACGGGGCGACAAGCATTGCCTTGTATTCGTTTGGTTCCACATGTTGCGTATAGTGACCCACCAAATCTGACACTATGCTCTTGATTCTTTCCGGGGCCTCGGCTATGTCTGACTTTGTTACATATCGCTTTTTGAGGGTCTCCTTTAGGGACGAATCCAGATCGGAGAAAATCCTCTCAAATACATCGTCAATTGTATCTCCACCTTCCACATGCAGTTGAGGTATTCTCCCCTCGTACGCGATCGGTAGTGTGGAACCATCATCTTGGGATTCCTTGAACCCATACTTGTCTAAAAGTTCGCCAAAGACTCGATATGTGTTACGTCGTTCATTCTTTGCGATCGGGGTCCCTGTGAAGGCAAAGAAGATTGCATTAGGCATGGCAATACGCATCTGAGCCGCGTGCATCTTGTACTGACTGCGGTGAGCCTCATCTACCAAGCATATTACCCGCTCATCAGTAAAGGACTTGGTGGGGGTTCCAAATTTGTCAATTATGGTCATTATGGTTTTACCACGCGGGTTACTGAGCAGCTCTGAGAGATGCCTTCCGGATTCGGCTTTGATTGGATCGGAAAAGCCGCATTTTTTAAACGTGTCATGTATCTGCTTGTCAAGTTGTTGCCGGTCGGTGACTATGAGTATAGGCGGATTGCCAAGCTTGTACATCATATGTGTTGCAAACCACAGCATGGAAAATGACTTGCCTGATCCCTGAGTATGCCAGATGACTCCCCCTTTATCTCCAGAGAAATTCGATGCTTTCTCTACACAACGAGTTACAACGCGGAACTGCTGGTGTTTTGCAATCATCTTTATACGCTTGCCGTTTCGCGTATCGTACAATACAAAGCTCTGTAGGTGCTTTAACAGATTATGCTTTGACAGTAGCCCTGCAATCAGGATCTCCTGTTCCCGGGGCTTCCTTCCACATGTTCGCTGTATATCTACTTCGTTCTGGTTGTCAAACGTGGACCATCTTGCAAAATAGTTTGCCGTAGCGCGCACAGCTCCTACCCGCGCCAGCGTACCGCATGTGGCAATCAAGCAGTGATTATAGAAAAAGAGGCGTTCATAGCCTTGGTTTGGTTGCTGATACTTGGCAAAGTTCTTTCTCTCCACCGCATCCAAGATCGGATCCGGTATTGCAGGAGATTTGCACTCCATTACAACTAGAGGTATGCCGTTTACAAATATGACAATGTCCGGTATTATATGATGTTCAAAGCCGTTGAGACGGAACTGATTTGTCACCAGAAAGTCATTGTTTTGAGGATTTTTAAAATCAAAGATCTTGACTCGCTTGTACATTATACCATCACTGGTTTTCTGAGTCACCGTGATTGGTTCCAGTCCTCCGGATACGGACAATTCAACAAGCTTGGCTCTGATCTTCTCATTTGTCTCTACGATATCCAAGTTGTGTGGGTATGCACTCTCCTCGATTTGTACTAGAGCATCATGGACGCCGTCATCATCAAGTTCTGGGTTGTGTTTTCGGATGGCATCTTCCAGTCTGCCATGTAGCAATACGTCCCTGAGATCGCGCCGTTCCCTACAAAGTTCTGATGGCGTCTTGTACTCGTAACCCATGACCACGAGCTGCTTCAAGGCGGGTAGTTCTGATTCTCTTGCCTCTATGCCGTCACCCACAACAAAGTTCATTGATCATCCGTAGTGGGTCATGTGTAAAAATCTTCTAGCGCGGTTAGGTGTGCAGAGGAATCCCTATTAATCCGCATGCAGTACGCGGCATATTGAGCACGGTGACGCTGGAGACACTCAAATCTCATTTATGGAAGGCATCGGACATCCTTCGCGGGAGTCTGGACGCGTCAGAGTACCGCCAGCCCGTAATGACGCTACTGTTCCTCAAACGCCTCAACGACAGATTTGAGGAGAATGTGGCAGACCTCATAAAAGACGGCAAGAGTGAGGAAGAGGCAAACATGGATATATTTCACGATTTTTTTATCCCGGAGGATGCCAGATGGGATAATCTGCAAAAAACCCGCGCAAAAGTCGGCGAAAAAATAGACAAGATATGCAAAGAAATTGAAAGATCAAATTCGAAGCTAGATGGCGTCCTGACCAACACAAAGTATTCTGATCCTAAGAAATATCCAGACGACAAGCTTGCAAAGCTTGTCACGCATTTTAATGAGATGCGGCTTCGAAACCAAGATCTCGAAAAAGAAGACATATTCGGGGATGCGTATGAATACTTACTAGAGCAGTTTGCAGATGCAACGAAAAAGAAAGGTGGTGAGTTCTTTACGCCTAGAGAAGTGGTAAACCTTTTGGTACGCATTACGGATCCCAGTGAAAAGATGCGTATATGTGACCCCACCTGTGGTTCTGGTGGAATGTTGATCATATCGCGTAAGCATGTAGAGAGAAAAGGTGGAAATCCAAGAAATCTTGTGCTTGATGGACAGGAATCAAACTATGGAAATTTGGCAATGTGTAAAATGAACATGGTGTTACATGGGATCATCGACTTTACGATAGGATATGGAGACGTGCTGTCAAAACCGCAACTGATCAAGGATGGTAAACTCAACAAATATGACAAAATACTTGCTAATTTTCCGTTTTCCATGGACTGGGACAACAAGAGCGCCGAAAAGGATCCATACGACAGATTTTCATTTGGCGTGCCGCCCGCCAACGGCAAAGCAGACTTTGCATTCATCCAACACATGTTCTCGCAGTTGAATGATACAGGTCAGGCGGCAATCATATGCTCTCAGGGCGTGCTGTTCAGGGGTAATGTTGAAGCACAGATACGTGAGGGCATGATAAACGAGGACGTCATAGAGGGAATAATTGCACTTCCAGAAAAGCTGTTCTTTGGGACAGGGATTCCTGCATGTGTTATGATATTGAATCGTAACAAACCCAAGCCGCGAAAGAAGAAGGTAATATTCATCTATGCCGCAAAGGACTATCAAGAAAGCAAGAATAGAAATAAACTGAGAGATCAGGACATTGCTAAGATAACAAAAGCCTTTCATGCATTCAAAGAAATTGACAGATACTGCCATGTGGCAAACTATGAGGAACTAAAAGAGAATGAATTCAACTTAAACGTGCCCAGATACATAGACATCTCAGAACCAGAAGAAGAAATCAATATTCAAAGTGTGATTAATGATCTAAAAAAGTTGGATAAGGAGCGTGCAAAGTTAGAATCCAACATATGGCAAGATCTTAAGGATCTAAAATTCAAGGTTTGAAATATGAAAAAAACAAAACAGGCGTTCAAAAAAGTAAAATGGCTTTTTGGTAAAACAATTGAAATTCCAAAAGAATGGGAAATTTTTAATTTAACTCACAAAGATGTTTTAAATCTCTCTAGTGGAGAGCCAATCAAGAATGTACAACAGAAAGGAAAATATCCAGTGTACGGGTCTAATGGGATTACTGGTTATACAGAATGGTATAATGAAAATGATGCTATTCTTATAGGACGTGCTGGTGCATCTGGTTCTATCCATTACGTAGATCAAAAAGTATGGGTAACAGACAACGTATTAATTTCAAAAATTGGTAAAAAATTAGAAAAAAAATTTTGCTATTATGCACTAAAATCTATCAAATTAGAACAATTTAGTACAAAATCAGCTCAGCCATTGTTAACACAATCAATATTGAAAACAGTGAAAATCAAAATACCACACATCAAAGAACAACAACAAATTGCATCAATTCTGTCAGG
>CAZIHR010000006.1:0-9236 GCA_964538885.1 uncultured Nitrosopumilaceae archaeon | reverse complement strand
TCGTTCTGGTTTATGATGTTCGGTGTGAGTTGGCTTGCGCTCATGTGATATGCCACGGTGTCCCTTTCTACGTCCGGGTGCCCTTCTATTTGGAGCTGGTGCACTAGAGTTACGTTGTGCCTTTGCCTTTCTCTGCTTTGTGGGTATGGAGTTTTTTGATGGAGGGCTGTGAGGGTTTTCGTAATAGTTAAGACGATGCTGAAGCTTTGTTAGGATTTCTATCATCTCTGACAACTTGGTTTCATATTTTAATGTCATAGCACTTAACTCACGTTCATACTTTTTGATAGTGCCATTTAGTCTAGCATTCTCGTCACGTAGTTCTTTAATTACTGTCAAACGTGGTAACTATACATTCATCTAATTTAGATCTGTGTGATCGTCAATAATTGACCTTATGAGTAGGTGCTAACCTCATACAAGTCAAGAGATGTCAAATTATGTGAGATGTATATAGGAATCCACTCAAAATGTATGACACAATTAATGATGTTGTGTGTGTGGGTTGGTCAATCGCAGAATTTTGTGGAAGACAGCCTAGTTAGAAATTCAGTTGAATGACATGTCAGTATAGACACGGCGTGTAATTGGGGATCGCTTCTATTGATTTGAGATATGAGTCAGAGCCTCCGCCACAAATGTCTAAAATTTAGCACATTTCGCTTAACGGATACAAGTCACTAAGTTTAATTATTGAGAATTTTTCTGCCAAGTCATGCTGAGTATAATAGGATCCGGCAAGGTTGGCGGGGACGCGGCATTGTTTTCTGCCCTAAAAGAGCTTGACGAACAGATACTACTACTTGATGTGGCAAAAGGACTACCACAGGGTGAAGCAATGGACATAAACCACATGTTGGCAGAGCAGGGAATTGATGTCGAGGTGACAGGCTCAAATGACTTTGCAGACATGCAAGGCTCCAATATTGTTGTAGTGGTGGCAGGCTCTGGAAGAAAACCAGGCATGACCAGAATGGATCTTTTAAAAATTAACGCAACAATTGTAAAGGATATCACATACAACATCAAAAAGTATGCAAATGATTCATTGATAATACCTGTAACCAATCCTCTGGATCCCATGGCACACATAACATACAAGGTGTCAGAATTTGAAAGAAATCGTGTCTTTGGAATGGGCGGAATGCTAGACCTGTCAAGATTCAAACAGTTCATTCACGAGGCAATAGGATATTCACGAGACTCGATAAAGGCACTAGTAATAGGCGAGCATGGGGAAAACATGCTACCTCTCCCACGATTCTCATCAGTGTCAGGAATTCCACTTGGCTCATTACTTTCAAAAGAGAAACTAGACGAGATCGTACAAGATACAAGACATGTGGCAGCCAAAATCATTGAGCTAAAAGGTGCCACAGTACATGCGCCTGGAAATGCAATCTCGTCAATTATAGAATCGGTTCTAAGAGATAGAAAGCAGGTAATTCCGGTGTCCACATATCTTGATGGCGAGTACGGCCATTCTGATGTCACAATAGGGGTTCCTGCAGTAATTGGAAGAGATGGCGTAGAAAAAATTCTAGAGTTGGATCTTGATGATGGTGAAAGACACATCTTTAATGAAGGAGTAAACAGTATAAAAAATGCATTAAAGCAAATCTAAGCATTTTTTTATTCACATAAATACAAATAATTATTGAAACTAGATGAGATTCTAAGATCCTTACAAATGGGAGACATATCTACAGATATGGCAAAAAAGATGTTATCACTATACTCAATTGAAGAGATAGAAGAATTTGCCAAGATAGATACAGGTAGAATGATGAGAAGGGGCGTACCAGAGGTAATCTTTGCAGAAAATAAAAAATTAAATGAGACAAAAAAGATCATCAAAAAGATATTTGCAAAGTCAGACCCGTTGGTAGTATCTCGCCTTACAGAGACTGACTATCCAAAAGTTATCGCATATGCCAAAAGAATGAAGGTGAAGATAAAGACAGGAACTAGATCTTCGTCCATCCTACTGTACAAAAAGCAGATAAAATTTAGTGGCGGAGTTGTAGGAATTCTTGCTGCAGGTACATCAGATATAGGAGTTGCCGAAGAGGTCCAACTGATGTGTGAGGCAATGAGCTGCAAATCTATTGCCAGTTTTGATGTGGGAGTTGCAGGAATACAGAGAATCTTTCCAGTATTGAAAAAGATGGCAGATGCTGATTGTATTGTAGTGGTGGCAGGAATGGAGGGTGCTCTTGCAACACTGGTATCATCAATGGTGGACATTCCAGTTATAGGTGTGCCGACATCTGTGGGATATGGATACGGAGCAGACGGAATTGCATCACTTGCATCAATGCTTCAGAGCTGCACACTAGGCATGTCTGTAGTGAATATAGACAATGGAATAGCTGCAGGGGCCATGGCGGCAAATATAGCTAACAGGGCTGCCAGACGTGGCAGATAGAATAATTGACATACTTGGAATTTATCTGCAAACTAGTATTATCACATAAACCAGTATAGTGAAATTTGGTAAAAGCGATAATTTATCTCAATATTCTGCAAAAAAGAGACAGTTATATCATCAGATGACAATATGATATGACGGATAATTTCATCATGATAAATCATTGCAAAAATTAATCACAATGCTCTACTTTTTTGCAGGAAGAACCGATTATCTCGTAAATGATATATATCATACTAGAGCAAAATTTGATGATTGGAAGGAAAACGAATTGTACTTACCGCAGACCGCAGCTTGATGACAAATTACAGAGGCAACTTTCTTTATGGCTTTATTGCGTGTGGCCCATATGAGGTCCTGCCAGAATGGGTATTTGATAAAGTGTTCTGCCCGGCAGTAGAGACAGATCCGCTCACAGGCGAAGCCAAGGTGGCACAGGTAGGACTGAGAAGAGTCGAGAGTGCACTGCTCAAAGGATATGATCGACAAGATGTCTTTGTTGCAAATCCCGAGATGCTTGATAGATCTATAGGAGCAAACACAAAGGTTGTCGGAATTAATGTGATGGATCCGCTAGGAATGGCCCCCGTAACTACAACAATGTCTCCAGAAAAGCTGTCCTATGTGGCAATGAAATTCAAAAAAATGTGTGCAAAGATAATCCAGCTGAAAAAACAGCATGACTTTCATGTAGTTGTAGGGGGTAATGGTGCATGGGAACTGGCAAAATCAGACAGGATGAGAATACACGGAATAGATACAGTGGTGGTCGGCGAAGCTGACGAGCTGGCATTGGATCTATTCAATGACTTGGAGAGCGGAGATGCTCCAGAGTTGATGCACTGCTTTGTAAAGAATATACAAAATATACCAGTTATTCAAGGCCCCACAGTCAATTCCCTCATAGAAGCAATGAGAGGATGTGGAAGAGGATGCGACTTTTGCGATGTAAACAAGAGATCAAAAAAGGATCTTCCACTTGATAGACTGCAACAGGAAGCAAAGATCAACTTAGACTATGGATTTGATTCAATATGGCTACACTCTGATGAGATGCTCCTTTATGGATGCGACAACAGAGAGTTTGTGCCAAACAGCGATGCCATAACCGAACTCTGGAGAGGACTCAAGGGATTGGGAGCAAACTTTGTAGGAACTACACATATGACGTTCTCAGCAGTGGCAGCAGACCCCCAGCTTTTGCAGCAGATCTCAAAGATTAACAGACAGGATGAGACTGGAAGGTGGTTGGCAACCAACTTAGGGATAGAGACGGTTGCACCAAACATGGTAAAAAAACACCTAGGTGTCAAAACAAGACCATTTGCTCCAGAAGAGTGGGGAAGTGTGGTGAGAGAAGGAGCAAAGATACTTAATGAAAATCACTGGTTCCCTGCAGCTACAATCATTATTGGATGGCCAGATGAAACACCGGATGATATTCAACATACGATAAATATGATGAGTGACTTTAGAGTGATGGACTTTAGGGGACTAGTGGCACCACTACTCTATCAAGACTTTGGCGAAAAGAATTCCATGCACTTTGGGAATCTAAATGAGGCACAGTTCACATTATTTTGGAAGTGCTGGGAGAACAATCTCAGGGTGATCAACGATATAATTCCCATCATCCTGCGAAACAAGACCTACGGGCCACCTATGAAGGTCTTTATGTATGGTATACTGAAGGTGGGCACATGGGCAATCATGAGGTATCTAAGAGGATTATGCAAAGATCTCTTCAACGGACGGATGCCCGATGAGATAATAGACAAGTATGCTAGGAGTAGATCTGTATCTGCCCCAAAAATCCAAACAAAAAAGTTATAGATTTGCAATGGCAGTGTCTGCAATTGTATTGCGCTTGGGGGTAAGTGAGATAAAGTAGTTCTTGTCTGCACGTTCCACTCCTTGGACTTTTTTGAATGATTTTGAGTTTACATCAAATTCATATATGCCAGGTTCCAGTGAGCCCTTTGTGTAGATCATCAGATATGTTTCGCCAGAGATATGGCTCAGAGGTATAAAAGACATCACATAGCCCTTGTACGAATTTATCGGCATTGTGTTTTTCATGGGTGGTGCGGCAGATGCCATATACAAAAAGATATCTTCGATTGTCTCAAACTCTTCATATTCAATGTGCATATGTGATAATAATTGGCATAGTATAATAACTTAGAGCGTAACGATTTACTCTTGCAAAGTCACTTATATACAAAAAAAGGCAAAAGGATCAACAGATAAAATTAATGCATAATAGAGATTACCAACATATGTTGGACAGACTCCAATGTTACAAATACGACATTAACAAAAAAATTGAACGGTTGTAGACAAAATTATCATACTAGAAAACAGACAAGAAAAAATCCCAAAAGATACAACAAAAAACAGTTCAAATGTTATATAAACACCACAAGAGACAAAGCCTAGCGATATCTCAGATAAATTACTACATGTCACAAATTATTGGCCAATAGTTAAAATGACTGGAGGTGAAAATTTTGTTTCCTCACATAGGTGAAATTGTTTGTGTGTTGGTATGGTTGGAACAGTTATCTTGAATTTGGGTTAACTAGGCATTTAATTATGGAAGGTGTTCTGCTCTCCACATGTCTGCATGCTCCATACATGTGTCTATTTCTTGAATGTCTACAATATCTTGGCAACGCTCTTTCATGTTATTCCAGATTTTGTTTACTTTGCTTGTAATATCTGTGTCTGGTGGCTCAAATTTGGCAGGCTCTTGATATTCCGTATAGCCTGTCTTTGCTTTATTGAACTCGCCTAATGCAAGTATCTCATAGTCAAATGACTCTTGCAGAAGTGAATCAGATCTTATCTTGTCTGATTTGTGTCCAGTCTTTATCCACTCTATATAATGCTGATCACTTTGCAGTTGTGTACTAGTAGATATCTTGAACAGTTCTACTGATGCTGTAAACTGTGTAGGTGGCATCAATGTATCGTATCTGTCTATTATTTTGTTTAATTTTTGTATATGTGATTTTGCATAGCTTAATATCTCTTGAGTGTCTAGATCTCCTTCATCCCACTGTGTGAGCTTTGAGTTAAAGTCAGTCTGTAATAGTTTAACATCATCTTGAATCTGAGCAAGCTCGTTTCCAAAATTAAATCCTTGTTGTCGCGTCTGCTCTGCCAAATAACTAAATCCAAAAATCAGTATAATTATCGTGGCAGCTGTTGCTACCAAAACTATATTTTGTCTTTTTCTTTTCTTCAATTTCAATCTGTATAATTTCCTTCCGCGTCCAACTTTAGTTCGATGGTCATTACAGTTCCACTTATGAAAGACTCGTTTCTGGTCGTGCGAACCCGTGCAACATCTAAATGATAGGGCCATATCTCTACAACTATTGCACCTATCTTGATGCTGTCAGGTGCATCAGTCAATACTATATCTTCTCTTTTGATACCGTATCTTTCGAGTGTGTGTAGTGCATGTTCTACTAGGTGCTCTGGATTATTATGATTTATTGCCCAGACGGTTCCCTCGTATTGTATATTCTCCATCTTTTCAATAAACTATAACTATCTCATATAACAATTATTCGAGATTTATTATATTGAGGGTCATGGTGCTTATCACCCTTGATAGCTTTCTGATGGCAGCTACGATCTTTTCAAATTTGTCTTGATCTACTGCGTGTATCTCTACTATAACATCATAGGCACCAAATGTCAGATAGGCATTGCTTACCTGCTCCATCCGACTTATCTCCTCTACTACATATTCTTCTGCTCCGAGATCACAATTTAACAAAACAAAGCCTTTGTGCATTGATTTACCTGAAATTAATTAGTGTGCTGTTAGTCTTAAAGTTTTATGTGATTTCTGCAGACAGTATCAAATTTTATGACTTGTCTCTAGTAAAAAATTATGATATCTCGTGGGTATGGTAATATCTTGCTGAGAGCACAAGTATCTTTTGCAGAATTACATATTGAGATGTGGTTTGGTACGACAAAAAGCCAATGGCGGGATCTGAACCCACGACCTTTCGCTTACAAGGCGAATGCTCTAGCCGGGCTGAGCTACATTGGCACAAAATAGAATGAAAATTTTAAAGATTTAAAGTGTTACTTGAAAAGTAAGATTAGACAATACCTACAGTATAGTCATGTTATAATAGTGTCGTATGATCATTGATTGCAATGAAGTATGTCAGTCCGACCAAAATCAAGGTGCTAATCATGATGTTTTTTGGAGTTGGCATAGTGGGAATCTACATCGGACTGGAAATTGCACTACCGGAATCTACAGTATACATAACTCTTTTGGGGGTGATCAACGTATCACTAGGTGCATTCTTTGTCTGGGTGCATCTGGTGCAAGAGCCAAAACCGCAAGACAAACGCAAGAAGAAGCGCCGAGACCGCAATTCAGATCAGTGACGCTTGTTATTTGTGTTATATAATGGACGAATTTATTATATCTGCTGTATGGTACAGAATTATTTTGCGTGTACTTCAAACGTATAAATAATAAATTAATTCCATGATGCACAAATTGCTTGATCTGGTTGCAAAGAAGCTGTTCCTTACAAAGGGAAAAGGTATACATGAAGACAAACTGACCAGCTTTGAGTATGCTCTACGTGATGCGGGAATTGCAGGAAGCAACCTAGTTTTGATATCTAGTATATTTCCCCCCAATGCCAAACTCATCTCTCGCATAGAGGGATTAAAGCAGATAAAACCAGGGCAGATTCTATTTACCATATATTCGAAAAACCAGACAAACGAGCCGCATCGCCTATGCTCGGCATCTGTGGGAATTGCAAGGCCCAAGGATCCTAGTCACTATGGATATCTATCAGAGTATGAGTCTTTTGGTCAAAACGAGAGGCAGTCTGGGGATTATGCTGAAGATATTGCAGCGCAGATGCTTGCATCCTCACTTGGAATTCAATTTGACATAGATAAGAGCTGGGACGAGAAACGTCAGCAATGGAACATTTCGGGGCAGATTTACAAGACACAAAATATTACCCAGTCTGCAAAGGGTGACAAGGATGGAAAATGGACCACGGTATTTGCTGCAGCAGTACTACTGGTGTGATTTGTATCCTCTCAGATAAAATATGCTGGCACCAGCAGCTATAACTGCAATGACTATTGCAATGATTATTCCATTATAGTCTGTAATCATTTTGGCATCTACTTTATCTAGTGCAAATGATACAGTGTTATCTTCTACAGATGACTCTTTGCCAAAGATCCACGTGCCTTGAATCTTTGGTCCTTTTTGTGAGTCAAAGACCCAACCCTCCTTTGAGATTTCAATTGGAACTTTATCACCATCTATCTCTCTTGTCTCAAGTATGTTGCCTTTTATGTTGACTGATTCTATATGCGGTTGAGTAAATACCACCACCTGTAACAACGAGTTTAACGGATAAAATCCGGATGCAAAATAGTTTGATCTCTTCAGCTCGTCTACTCTGAGATATTTCAGTGGGCTTAGCTCCGAGATTCCCATATTTGGATGTCTGGTAGTGACCTTTAGCTGTAATAGTACGTTATCTTTTTGGGGAATCATTGTAAATGTCACAGTAGAGTCATCATACTTTGCAAGGTTCTTTGCCACGTCATAAAAACCTCCAGACTCTCTGATTTCTGTTGGAAGCAGTATTGAGGTGAGCTTTGCATATGTGGAATCTGTCGGCTCCATGGGTATTGTATATACAGCAGAGATTGCACCTCTTCCAGATACTGTGCCTGAGGTGTCCAGTATCTTGTTTGCCTGGCCGTCTGTATGAATGAATACAGAGTGGAATTTTGCAGCGGTGCCAAATGCCTCATTTATGTCGTCTATATATGCAGATGATATGGTTTTTGTCGTGTCTTGTATTGCCTGTATGCCTGCATCATTTGGATCTCGTTTTACGTTGATCATGATACATGCTTGCTCACTTACTCCCAGTACGCATTGTTCTTCATTTGTAAGTATGATTGCGGCAATTCGTGCATCTTTCCTGATTTTGTTGACTAGTTCGGCAGGAACATTGAGCTCTTGTATGTTGGTACTCTGTAGGGTGATTGAGGCAGTAATGTCTTGGGATGTGGTTGTATCTATGATTATTTGGGCTGTCTCCTGATATGTGGCAAGGCTTGGCTCTTGCGCGTATATGAGATATGCAGGTATGAATGCTATTAGCAATATAACTAATAGTATTTGTTTCACGGGTTGTACCAATATGAACAAATATTAAATTTTTTCCAAGTTCCAGTTAACCCAAATGTGCCTCAGAATAAAATAACTCAGTAAAAATGCACTTATGTTAACCATCCCGCCGTTTTTATTGCAAGCTGTCGTGTTTTACTTTCGATCCGTGCCTGTTATACACAAACAAGATTTATAGCTGACGCTAGGCCATGAAAAATGCAGATAGACGCGAATGGTCTAGCCTGCACGTTTCATGGTGCGGAGCTTCTTTTGGTATAGTTTATCATTACGGGATTGATATGGCAATCTAGTGTGTAGCATGTGCCACATTATGGTTACCATCTTGTTGGCCACTACAACAATGGCCAAGGCGTGCTTGCCTGCATGTCTTTTTTTGGCAGACTCGTAGATTGTCTCCATCTTGGAGTCATGTAATACTGCGGTGTTTGCTGCCTCACACATGATTTAATTGACAAGCTTGTTGCGGTCAAACTTTTTGATCTTTCCTACATAGTTGTGGTTTCCCGATTGGTGTACGGTGGGGCACAGGCCAGCCCATGATACCAACTTTTTGGGGTTGGCAAATCTGCTAATGTCTGCAATCTCTAC
>CAZIHR010000005.1:0-29576 GCA_964538885.1 uncultured Nitrosopumilaceae archaeon | reverse complement strand
GTGGGGTGCGGCCACCAACCGCTGACCCGAATGGATAGATGTTCGAAATTCATTCTACCTGACACCGCAGTGTAGTGCTCCCTAGGAGACACCATGCACGAATCTGTCTAATCCTTATAAGAAAGGCATATGGATATGTACGATTTCAGATATACTACCTGTAAAAACTGCTCATGTCTGTTATCTTACATCCACCAATATTGTCACTTATTAATGACCCCACTTTACATTGCGGTATGCCTTCTACCGCAATGCGACCTTATGGAAATCTGGCATCCTACAGAACCTATATCCGGCCCCACGTCCACAAGGCATACGGCCATGAATCTACTGACTCCAAACACCGCGATAATGTCCACGAATTATTGAGACTTTTATTCGTAAATGGCAGCAACACCACGTGGCAACTGGCCAAAATTAAACTAAAAAATAAGGGGACTCTACAAATCAGAAAGCAAGACAAACTATTTCGTAGATTGTTACATGGAAGATCTGACAGGGGCAAGTACACCGGTGGTGTCATTTCTATGGGCCTTGTTGTACGGGAGAAGAATAACCCTTACTTTCGATACAGGCTGTCCTATTATGGCATATTCTACTGTATTGATGCCTTGAACCCCACCAAATTAGAATATGACCAGATGGCAACATACTATTCATATCTGCTTCCGCGCATCTTTGGAGATTGGAATAGAACAAAAACAATACTGCGTGAAGATGCATACAACCTTCGTGTATTGGCACAAGGCATATACATGAACAACATCAATTTTGCAAAGTCGGACAATCCTCTGTACGAACTAGTGATGTATCTGCACACAAAATACTCGAAGAACTTTGAATCGATCTCAGACTATGATCTATCTGAGCAGATCTCGTACTGGTTTTACACTTTTTTACTGTATTCTTCTCCACACAAATTGGAAAAGATTCTTGCAAGTGATGCAGATCTATACAGATGGTACATGTCGTTTTTCAAGGATGCTAAAAAATTCTACATGCAAAGACTCGCAACCATCAGAAACTGGTCCTTTACATAAACTATCTTGTAAATTCTATTACCAAACCTACACTGATAATTATATTGTATTCTGACAATTTTACCATCAAATCTACTCTTTTAGATGCTTCTTTATTGTCTTTTTCAGCACATCAAACTGCATGGGCTTGTTGATTGTACCTGCAGCAAGCTTTTCCACATCTGCATACTTTGTGATATCTAACATATATCCTGACATCAATACTATGCGTGCTTTTGAATCATATTTTTTTATCTGCATAAATGTATCATAGCCGTCTCTTCCCGGCATCCTTATATCCAAAAATACCACATCGGGCTTTAACTTTTTGTACTGTACTACGGCTGCCATGCCATCAGATACTGTATATGCCTGATGTCCCTGCTCAAATATTATAAGCTGTAGTGATTCCAAAAAGTCCCGATCATCATCTACGACGAGTATCTTCTTTTGTTTCATGGCCACATTTACTCTCAAGTCAATTTGCTATTTAAGATGTGGGCTTGAGCAATTGTATAATCTTGATTTCTTCCAACATCACAAAATCGTCACCTGAATTTTTTATTTTCAAAGCCAACCAAACTGTATTATAGTTTGTAAAGATTTTTCATATCTTTATTTAGAAGGGTCATCCCATCATCTCTTTTATTTAATCAGTCACAGAAACGGCATCCGCCATTCTCACTTTATATCAGAGTTGCCGTTTAATGGTTAAACGACATCAGCTAAAATTTGAACCTATAATGGTTGGTCTCATTCTAATTATACTAGATAATGCTGGGTTATCTTTTTCTTTTATTGTGGTTGAAATCAACCGTACACCATCAGAGCACTCAAGTCAGATATTCCAATCGAGTTTGTTGTCAGAAGATAAGGGTGATATTATTTTGAACCTACTGATATTATCATGCCCTGTAACTGCTGCCATCTTGCAAACCTCACCAATATATAAAAAGCCAGACATTAGGACGTTCTTGACATCACCTGGCACGTAACTATTCTGCGCTGCAAATAACCTCGCTGCATCTGCTCTGATTGTTTTTATTGTAATTACTTGATAGCTTTACATCAACTCAATGAATCTTTTTCATTATGTCGTGGCAGACTCAACGTAAAAGTCACCGGATCGTTGCTTGCTGAAATCGTCCCATTGTGCTCTCTAATTATATTTCTACAGCTGGTGAGTCCGAGTCCTGTACCGTGCATCTTTGTGGTGTATAATGGATCAAATATGTTCTCCAAATGATCTTCTGGAATCATACCACCAGAGTTCTCAAATGACAGTATGATTGTGTCTGCTTCTTTTATTGTAATTGTTATGTATCCGGGCCTTCCACCTATTGCCTGAATTGCATTTAAAATCAAATTGGTAAATACAAACTCTATATTTTTCCCATCGCAATAAATTGTTGCATCCATTTTAGGCATATTCATCTTTATGTTGTCTGGAATTCGTAAATCTTTCATGCATATATCTAAAATCTTTTTGACCGAATGTAATTCAAGATCCAATCTTGGAGTCTTGACATAGTTTAGTATGCCATCTATCTGGTGAGACATGCGTTTCACTGAACGATTAATTCTGTCAATTTCTTTTCTCCCACTTTGATCATTTATCTGATTTGAGATAAGATTTACCGAGTTGTATATGGTGCCCATCGGAGTCCTCATATCGTGGGCAAGTCCTGCGGCAAACTCTCCAAGCATCGTGAATTTCTCTTTCTCACTCTTTTCTTTTGCACTTTTGCTGAATATTCGCAAAATCAGCCATATCATAAAGATATGTATGCCTACATTGGCAATTCCGAGCCATATCTGCAACATTACCAACTGTAAAGAGGATATCTCCTGCTTGTGGCTCAATTTGTCAGTCAAGGTATCCGAATAACTGATAAGTTTGTCTCCTATCTTGTTGGCATCCTCCACATCTTGTAGTGTCATCTCTTGGCTCATTGACAGTTCCATTATCTCACTTTGGTATTGTACAAATACATCTGTAACATTTTGCCAATCTTCAGAGAACTGAGGTGGCAGCGGCGGAATCATATTATCTGATATGTTGCCACCATGCTTTAACAGACGTATATTTTCATCTAGATTTCTTACTGCATTCATGACTTTGTGCGTATCTAAATTGTCTTCTTGCATATTCTTTTGAAATAGCATGCCATGCAGTTCAGTCTCCACCTGACTTGCAAGCACACGATTTTTCCCAGCAACATTTATTGTGTGGCCCACAAGTGAGTTTTGTGATTCTAAATATGCCACAACCAGAAAACTTGTAATAATTACGATAATTTGTATCAGAATCAGCCAGACAATTTTAGTTACAAATCGCATGTCCCACAATGCACATCAAAGAATAAAAATTCTTGCTATTTTTCATATGCAAAGGCACACCGCAAGACAAATTAAATTATTAAATAATGCATATATGAAGGTATAATTGATGATGAACTAGTACCTCCAATCGTCATCCCCGCAATTCCTGCCAATTTCGATTGGCAGTTTTTTTCCCCCAACTGACAAATATATTCCTCATTTGCATGCAACCAAGATGCATTTTATGGTACTTTGAATATCTTTATAGGCTTTTTTTCCAAGCTAAATTAATTGGATCTAACTAGTAAAATAGAGCTGGTGGAACGACCTCCTACAGAAGAGATCGTAACTCGTACCGAGCTTGTTGACTTGTTTAAAACAAACTCTGCACCAAACCACTATATCGGATTAGAAATATCCGGATTCCTTCATCTGGGCAGTCTAATTAGTACCGGATTTAAAATAAATGATTTTGCAAAGGCAGGAATCAACTGTACCATATTTCTTGCCGACTGGCACACCATAATTAATGACAAGCTTGGAGGAGATTGGAATACAATCACCAAAGTTTCAAAGTACTATTCGGATGCATTTAAACTGGTCTGCCCAGATGCTACCATCCTGCTTGGAACCGACCTATATGATTCAAGAAAGGAGTACTGGCGGGAATTTGTGACCCTCACAAAACACATGTCCCTCAAACGCACCATGAGAACTTTGACAATCATGGGACGATCCGAAGACGAATCAAAGATTGATCTTGCAAAGCTGCTTTATCCGCCCATGCAGGCAGTAGATATACATTCACTTGATTTAGATATTGTGCATTCTGGCATGGATCAAAGAAAGATCCATATGCTGGTAAGAGAAATTTTTCCAAAGATGGGGTGGAAGGTGCCAGTAGCCATACATCACAAGCTGCTGCCGGGACTCTCAAGACCCGCCAAAAGTGATATCATTCCACTGGGAAAGATGAGCAAGTCAAATTTGTATTCTGGAATCTTTATACATGATACTGATAAAGTGATTCGAGACAAGATAAATCAAGCTTGGTGTGAGGAGGCAAATACATCCAACAACCCCATTTTAGACATCACAAATTTGATACTGTTTCACAAATTTGACAAAATTGATGTTGAACGGCCATCAAAATTTGGTGGCAATATCGAGTATACGGATTTTGCTCAACTCAAAGCAGACTATGCAAATAAAGTATTGCACCCAGTAGATCTCAAACGGGCAGTCGCTGATTACTTGATAAAGATTGTCATGCCGATTCGTGATAAATTGAAATTGAGCAACGAGCTCTTCCAAGCCATACAGAACAGCTACTGAGTTTATTCACCCAAATTGTATTTTGATTTATACCCTCTAGGATTGATCATCATATCTTTGTATGTGTATGTTGAAGAGTTTCCTATTATTACTGTACTGATCATTCCCAGCTTGTCTGAATGATTGGGCAACCCCTCCAAGTCAGTCAGTACCACTATCTGTGATTCTCTGAATGCTCCCTTTATTATTGCAACAGGGGTGGTGGGCTTTCTATATCTCAGTATTATTTCTCTGGCATCTTGCAGCTGCCGGACTCGTTTCTTGCTTGCTGGATTATAAATTACAATTACAAAGTCGCCCTTGGCTGCCGCATCCACACGCTTTTCAATTATTTCCCATGGCACCAACAAATCACTCATACTGAGTACGGCAAAATCAGTCATTAGTGGTGATCCAACAATTGCTGCACAAGAGTTTAGTGCAGACACGCCAGGAACAATCTCCACCTGCAAGCCATCCCTTGGATTCCAGTCTGCCTCTGCCAGAGTTTCGTAGATTAATCCTGCCATGCCGTAAATTCCGGGATCCCCACTTGATACCAGAGATACAATGTTGCCTGCCTTTGCAAGATCTATACATTGTTGGGCGCGTTCTACTTCCTGAGTCATTGCATATCTGTATATGGTCTTCCCATCAATCATATCTTGTACGAGATTCACATATGTTTCATATCCGACAATGGTGTCACTCTCGGCAATCGCCTCTTTTGCCCTGAATGTCATGTGGTCGTGATGTCCTGGCCCGACACCCACAATGTAGAGTTTCCCAGTCAATCATATCAAACTCACTTGGCTTCTAATTTATCCGTTATTGAACAAAATATGTCAGTCAAGCTTTACTAAAACAGCAAAGTCCCTACAAGAATTACACAAAAATTACAATCCCACCAAATATCAGACACGATAAAAATCCAAATTATATTGAATATTATTGGAATGGATCTATCATTGGATAATTTACCACATATTCACTATTCATGGGCCGTGCAATACTTGTAGATATTAATTTATTTTCTTTTGCCGAATCTATATCGTGTCTGGTCTCTAGAACTTGGGCCATCTCAGTATCATTCCATTCTATGATGTATATCCGCCATATTGGGCTGTAATTAGAATCATTTTGCGTGGCACCTGCAATGTTACTTTGGAATCCCAAGGGACCAGAACCCCTCACTCCATTTTGGAACGAGAACATGTCTACTGCAGCCGAGCTTGTAATTAATTCTGCCAAGGAAGGCGAGTGCGGAACTCCCATCACATCTGCAGGACCGGATGGTGTTGCATCAGTTACCAAATGATATGTGGTGCTGCCATCAGGCCCCCATCCCCTGTGGGCAATAAATGTGACTGTCATCTCTTCTGTATTTATATTTGTAATTTGGCCTCCGTCGTACTTTTCATCTACATTCTCTCGTAGTACCATCTGTCCTCCCGGCCACACTATCTGAGGAGCATTTACCACAATTTCTGTCTCTTTGAATTCTATTCTGCCTGCTTTTTCTGCATCCCAAATATCTTGGGCCGACTCCAATACTATCTGCTTTTGGCCTTTCTTCCATGTTACCTCTGTTATTTTGCCGAGTGCACTAAATTCTGCATCTTTTGGTATCTTTGATAAAACTTCATATTGATATCCGTACAATCCATCTCCCTTGACACCGTTTGTAAAGATGAACATATCTTGTAAAATATTATCTGGCACATCTGATAGAGATGTTGCAAGCTCGACACGCCACTCTTGTATCTCTGAAATCTTTTGGGCAAATTTTTCATCACTGGAATCTGTCATGATATAGTAAATTGATTTGCCATCGTATAATGCCATATTCATTGGAATTGTAACTAGAACCTTTTCATTGTATAGTGTAATGGCAGGCTCTACTTTCTTTGTATCTATCTTTTGCGTTATTATGTCTGTTGGCTGTCCGCGTATCCATCCATCGATACTTGCAGTTGCAGTAAATTTCTCAGTCGAGTATAGTCCTAGTGCGGCTCCGGTAAATTCAAGCGAGCCTGATTCTGCCATATCTATCAGTGATAGTCCATAAATTATATCTCCGTTAACAGTCCATGTAGGTTGCCCCTGCACATCACCTGAATCAATCTCGTGTAGTATGAATGCCTGTACTGGTCTGCTAGCGGTCCAAGTTATAGAACCATCAAACAGTGTTCCTTTATTGGGCGACAAAAGCATAGCAAGCTGGTGCTCCTTACTATCTAGTCCAGGATCTTGAGATGATGTAACAGTATCTGTAAAATGGATCTTTTTTCTCGAGCCCGCATCTGCAAACTGGTCCGGCATCATTGATACAGCTAGTATACTAACTATACTGATACCTACTGCCAATGTCATTAGATATCTAATTTTAGTTGATTTTATCAAGCTCAAATGCCTCATGTAGTGCAAGTGCTGCCAGTCCTGCATTGGAATTTTTCACCACAAATGCCAAATTTAGCTCCGATGATCCCTGAGTAATCATTGCCACATTTACATTATTTTTCTGGATGGCACCAAACACCCTTGATGCAACTCCGATTGCTCCCCTCATGCCTGAACCTATCAACGCAATTATGGCAACATCTGCTGTAACTTCAAGCTTTTTGATTATCTTACCTAACAACTCCATCTCTAGAACGTGGACTGCCTTGTCTAGTGCAGTATTCTTTACTACTATTGTGATACTTGATTCGGATGGATTCTGCGATATCATCATTACGTTGATTCCTGCATCTGCAAGAGTGGCAAATATCTTTGCGGCAGTTCCCGGATTTCCCACCATACTTCCACCCAAGATATCAATTAATCCGTTATTCTCCATTATACTTACACACTTTACTGTATTTTCTTTAGATAGATCAGTTACTATGGTGCCTTCATTTTCCGTATTAAACGAGCTGCGAATCTTCATTGGTATCTTTTTTTCCAATAACGGCTCAAAGGTGCGCGGATGAATCTGTTTTGCGCCAAATAGTGCCATTTCTATAGCTTCGGCATAAGATACTTCTTTGAGCTGTTTTGCATTCTTTACCACTCTTGGATCTGCAGTCATTAGTCCGTCAACATCACTCAACAGCCATATCTCATCTGCACCAATACATGATCCAATTATTGTGGCGGTATAGTCAGAGCCGCCTCTGCCAAGTGTCGTTACGTGGCCGTGCTGGTCTGCACCGGCAAAGCCTCCTATTACGGGAATCACATTCTTTGCAAATAGTATCTGGATGGTCTTTGAGACGCGAAGCTTTGTGGTGTCCATTAATGGCTTTGACTCTCCAAAGTTCGAGTCAGTAACTATTCCTACCTGCTTTCCTGTAAGGTGCGTGGATTTTTTTCCTGCATCTTCTAGTGCAGCTGCTACCAATTTTATTGCGAGGCGCTCACCAAATGAGATTAAATAGTCCATTGTTCTTGGTGTTACTTCGCCTAAAAGTACCATCCCGTCAATTAGGGAGTATAATTCTACAAAGTCTTGTTTGAATGCCTGCAAAAGTTTGCTGGGCTTTTTTATGGTTCTTCGTGCAAGTTCGTTGTGTCGTTTCGTTATTTTTCCTGCAAGTTGCTTTGCTTTTTTCTTGTTCTCTTTTTTTATGGATTCAGATATCTCAATTAAATCATCGGTGGTGTCACTTGTAGCTGAGCACACGACTGCAATTTTGTTTTCTTTAGATAGAATTTTTAGATGTTTTGCAATTTGTTGTATGTGTTTGGCAGATGATATTGATGTACCGCCATATTTGAGTACAAGCTTCATCTTCAAAATATTTGATTGATTTTAACTTTAAATGCTTTTAACTTTCGACTCGTGGTGCAAGATAAAAGTGGATTCTGCCAATGTTGGCTATCTTGAATTCGACTCTGAGCGGCTTTACATCTGAAAATTCACAGGTAACTGAACCTGCGGCAGATCCTACTGCCTTTACAACTGGATTGAGATATTCTAGACTGTACGTTCCTGTACTTTCACCATTTGATGTGATTTCTTCGACACCGTCTGTTTCCTTTTCAATATCAATTGCTACATCGCCAGAATCACCCTTGCCAGAAAAGCTGGCCTTTGAGTTTGAGGTATTTATGGTGAGATATTCTGACATTACTTGTACGTCTCCAAGCATCTTGTCAAATTTTGGTGCGGCCATTGTAATTTTCGAGTCATATGGAATTTTGGGTAGAGGCGTATCCGTAGCTGAACTCTCAATTAGGCGCATCTTGTATTTTTTATTATTTCCGATGCTGACAAGCAACATATTTTGTTCGGAGATGCTTATCTCAATGTCATCTTTTTTATCTGCACGCTTGATAAGTTTGGCAAATTCCTCAATGCGTACGCCGAACTTGATATCACTGTCACACTCGTATCTCTCAAAAGCAGAGTTGGGCCACGAGATATCAATTAGTGCCACATGTGAGGGATCCATTCCTCTAAATGTAATTCCTTCTGAAGTGGCAACAAATGTTGCTTCTTCCACAAGTGTCGATATTGCAGATATTATCGCTTTTAGATCGTCTGATCCACCGGTCTTTGCTCCAAAAGTCAACCTATTTGTCATTTATTTATGCTAGTTAAATCTCTATGTATAGTCTCTCCACGTATATCGACATTTTGTGCAACGGTAAAATTGAGTCGTCGGTTCATCGGCACTCCTTGTCTGGAGCATCCACCAGATTGCTTGGTCATTACCACACTTTTCACATTCTATGGATACTGTTGGTTGTGTTTCGTTTCCCTCATTCTCTGCAAAGACGGCAAACTCTGAATTAAATTCCTTTTTCTCGCTCTTTGGTTGCTGTTCTTCTCCACCTTCTATGTGGCCGCATTTGGGGCACTGGAGGCTGGCATCATTTTTTTTTAACTTTATCTCACATTTGGGACAGAACTTCATCTAGTTCTCCTTTATTGTCGAATTAAATAACTGCTTGAATTCGGTTGTAATTTTGGCCGCCGCCTCGGTTGCTTTTTTGAGCTGTTGTACGGGCTTTGTCTTTGAGTTGACCTTCATCCAGCATTCGTTTGTTAATGGATGTTTGACTATAACTCCGGCAAAATCCGTATCAGAGTCCTTTAAAAGCTCGTGCTGGATAATATACAAAATTCCCACATCTGTATCTTTTATTGAGATGCTGAGTTCTTTGGAGTCTGAGTTGATTACTTGGGCATTCATGTATTCAGAAAACGCACATATTGTAGATATAAACCATTACGAAAGATCACTATGGGTGAAAGCATGATTTCTGCCATTCTGCTGGAGACTGTCAAAAATGAATACTTTGCAGATGAAAAGATAGAGATTGCCGTCAAATTTGCAGTCGAAGGTGCCATAAGAGATGCATTCAACGAGGAAAATTGGACACGGGCATATGACAAAAATGATGTGTCATTCAAGTTAAAGTATGGTGTAAAATTGACTTTGAAGGGAATCAGAAGAAAAGAGCTTGGTCGCACCATAGATACGTACAGAAAGGCATCAATATTTTGGACTAGAAATCCCAAGCTGGTAAATCCGATGAAGCAGAGAAAAATCTGGGTTCAGGTGGCAAAAAATTTCGAGCCATTCATTCGATTGTCTGAAGAAGAGGTGAGACAAGAGTTGTTTGATTTTGATGAAAAGTTTGTGTTTCATGCATCAGATTTGGGACTGGGAAAACACAGGATAGGTGCCGAAGTATTTGCATCATGGCAGAAGCACGAATTTACGGAACCTGAATCACTAAAGAACCACTCTGCTGAGTTGGAGCTGACCATATCAGATAGGTATTAGAGATTCTTGTAGAAATATCTCAACCAAATCATTCAAGTATATTTCGTGAAATGTGTGAATAGTTCACAAAAATATGATGCATCAGATTAGAATGCAGTATCATGGTGAATTCAAATATGAAAATTAGGCTGTATATACATAAAGGATCCGCGCTATTCAAAGGACGCCTCAACACCAACAATTGAGTAGACACAGTGGCAAGATAAATATTAAATCATATTTGCCACCTGCCTCATTTAGATTTAATTTATCATATCTTACATGTCTTTTTTATTTTTCTACCAAAAATTATTGATTTTGGTATGGCGTTTTAATTCTGCATTATCAATTAGGGATATATGTGCCGATTTTATGAGAATCTGTATTGGCAAAGTATGATGGACTGCTAGGGCAGCCTGTACTGGAAGTGGAAGAGCCAGATAAAGAAGGTGGGATTACATTTATCTTCAAAGATAATAGATTTTTGTTCGTCAAGGCAGTGAATGGCAAGATAGAGACTGTCTCAATACCAGAGTAGGTGGAATGAATGGACAAGTTTGAACAAATTAAGATGATGGAACTGATCAAAGTGGACGATCCTGATGTTGACGGAGCCCTGACTCTTTTTTTTCAGGAAGGCAAGAAACTCAAGATACGACTTGTAGATGGGAAACTAGTATCGGAGCTTGTACTGGATTAATTTAGATGTTTTTCATAAAAGTCAACTGCTAATTCCTGCACTTTTGATTGGATGGAGCCTGGTCTGTCTTCTCTGATCTTTTCAATTGCTTTGTGGGCTGGGTATTTTTGGTATTTTATAAGATAGCATGCCAAAATTGTACCTGTTCTGCCCACACCAGCTGCACAGTGTACCATTACTGGATGACTTTGGTTTATCTGTTCTCTGATAAAGTCAACTGCCTTGTCGATTTCATCCATATTTGGGGCTGTGAGATCTGGAGTTGGCACATGCATGTAATCTATCTTGGCAGTCCACATGTCGGGAAGAGGATCTTCGGTCATAGTTACAATTGATCGTACACCTTGGCCTAGTATCCAATCAAATTCATCCATACTAGTGGGCATTCCAGAGCCTGCAAGCTCTTCATCAATAACCCATGAAAAGTTTGTAGGTTTTTTTGTAATCTTTCCGTGCACCTTTCTCCATATATTTCCGGGTCTGCTCATATACATCATGTATCTTTCCTTACTTTTAGCTTTACGAATGGTTACTGTTTAATTTAGAAGTGTGTCTTTCACGAGTTGATAATATACAACAGGTTGGTCAGTACTAAATAATGATCCTATGTAAGTGGTGTATGGTTGGCTCGTACTATGAAATTCATGCTTGAGATATGGGTACCATATCAGATACTCGCTAACTCTGCCAAATTTGTTGCCATTTGGGTGCTCTCAATGTGGCGGGATCCATACCAAACTGGATAACGTGCAAAAACGAGTATTTGATCTGGGAAAAGAAAAGGCAGAATTGAGAAGAGAACGCCATAATGCAAGCAAGACTTGCACATTATGGGGGCCCAACACACCGAACCTGACAACTTAACGTTTTTATCCCCAACGGGGGGGGGGGTTATGAAATTACTGTTTGCTACTGTTTCCATTATAGTAGTGATGTCGGGATTGGGAGTTGCATATACACAGTCAATCCCAGATGTCACACCATCAAGCCTTGATCGATCAGAACTTGATGCAGATGATGGTAAAGTGCCTTCGAATATTGACTCTAAATTGGTTGGCATCTTTGAATCTGCCACGACTGGGGCCGTACCGCAGAGTTTATCGCAAGGCACTTCTCAACAGGACAAGATCCGCGTAATTCTGGTTATGGTTCATGCAGGTGCCCCGATCCCCGAGGGCCTAGGTATTGAGGTGGAGACCACATATGAAGAGTTGGTACAAGCGACTGTTCCTATATGGAATTTGGAGATAATAGCAGCAGACGAGAACGTCAAATTAATCAAGATGCCGTCAAAGCCAATTCCTACATTACACAATGCAGGAACGACGATAAGTGAGGGCACAGGTGTCATAGGATCGATTATAGCAAATCATGATGGATATACAGGAGATGGCATCAAGGTGGCTATAATTGATGAGGGATTTGATATCTATAACCCTGAAATATCTAAAAGTATAGTAGATTATCAATCATTCGCGTCGGCTTACGACATAAGTGGCTACGACTCTGATCATGGTACTGCTGTGGCCGAGATTGTAGTGGATATTGCACCCAACGCGGAGCTGTACTTGTATAACGTTGAGACTGCAATTGAGTTACTCAATTTATTAGATTATCTTATAGATCGTGGCGACATTGACGTGATCACTATGTCTTTGGGATGGGACAATGAGCTTGGTCCAGCTGATGGTACTAGCATGCTAGCCGAAAAGGTGGATGAGGTATATGATGCAGGAATTCTTTTTGTAGTGGCTGCGGGAAACGAGGCAAAAAGCCACTGGCAGGGAAGGTTCTCGGATCCTGACGATGATGATTGGCACAACTTTCGTGGAACCGATGAGACAATTGACATAGATGTGGGCCCCGACACGTCGCTATGGGTGACTCTCAGCTGGTGGGACTCGCCGTCGCAGGACTATGACTTGTATCTATACAACGATTCTGATGACGTGTTAGCTAGATCAATTAACCTTCAACCATCATTTTACCCGTATGAGAGTCTTGTATACTATTCAGAACAGCAAGAGACTGTATATGTCACAATCGACGGTGTATACGCAGATAAAGCTGTTGATTTTCAATTATACACCGCTGATAATGACTTGAATGAGTATGCTGTTATACAGTCCAGCCTCTCCATTCCAGCTGATGCCAAAGGTGCTCTGGCAGTTGGGGCGGTTAACTGGGCGGATGATACACTTGAGGAATATAGCTCACAGGGACCAACTTTAGATGGCAGAATAAAGCCAGACATTTCAGCTCCCACTAGAGTGAGTACCACATCGTATGGACCAGAATATTTTTTCGGAACTTCAGCCTCAGCACCCCATGTGGCAGGCGCAGCAGCCCTAGTTATGGAATGGTACCCAGACGCAACGGCAAAGCAGGTACGTGAATTCTTGGAGGAAAATACCGAAAACTATCACAAAAAGCGGAACACCGATGGTACTGGTATACTTGATGTGGAATGGTTGGTAGATAATGACCCTCCTCCATCTGATCCACCTAGTACCGTCACCCTAAATATTCAAGCATTTAATGACGCTGATGGCGATGGCACCCGGGACAAAGTAGAGACAGATATGCCGGGCATTGCCATACTTACATACACACCATCCACAAAAGATGCTGAAATTTTAATTACTGGAGCCGACGGCACTGTCTCCAAGACAGATCTTTCGGCTGATTCATTTTGGGTAATTGCTCTACCGCCAAACGGCACGATAGTTACCACAGATTCATATGATCTGGAAGACACCACATATCAGGGTGTACTTGAGATAGATGATCCAGAACCTGGCTCTGTTCATACCATGTCTTTGGGAATCCAAGATGATCTGTGCGTCCAAATACCAGAAGACAATATTGCATTCATTATACTGGAATGTAAATAACTCCCCCACAACTCACATACCACATGATCTAAACTTGTCTTTTCTATGGTAAATCTCACAAATCATTTGTAACTGTTAATGTCCTGCCTAAATTTCAGATGTTTTATCTTGTCTATTCAACACATGCCCAAAAGTAATCTCCTTGATCGGGGCATATGAGATTACCAATATTATATAGTCCTCAAGTTTAACTATTCAGAATTACTACATGCCATAAAATAATAAAAGCTCCACCTTATATGTGAAAAAAGCCACCCCACTACAAATGGACAAGGAGGCAACCCTGTATGAAAAATTACCTAACGATAAATTACGATGTACTGCATGTGCACGATACTGCGAGCTTGCACAAGACCAAATAGGGCTGTGCGGAATCAGAGGAAATACTGACGGCAAACTATACCTCTTTGTATATGGAAAGGTAATCACTGGGCATGTAGACCCAATAGAAAAGAAACCTGTAACTCATTACTATCCAGGCTCTAAGGTATACTCTATTGCAACAACTGGATGCAACTGGCTTTGCAAGTACTGCCAAAATCATGACATCAGCCAAAGGCGTAAAATTGATGGCGTAGATATGATGCCAGAACAAATAGTCGATACTGCAATAAGAAACGGAGCAGACGGCATCGCCTATACCTACAACGAACCTTCCATCTTTATCGAATTTGCAAAGGACTGTGGCATATCAGCACACAAAAGAGGACTCTACAACATCTTTGTATCAAACGGATATGACACCCCCGAATCAGTACAAATGATGGGGCAGTTCCTTGACTCCATTACTGTCGACTTTAAGGGAAGCGCCGAACCCAACTTTACAAGAAGATACATAGGTGTGCCAGATCCTGGCCCCATATTTGAGACACTTTGTGAGATTCGTGACAAAACAAAGATTCATGTGGAAATAACAGACTTGATCGTCCCTCAAGTAGGAGACAGTCTCAAGTATGCAGAAAAATTGTGCAGATTCGTATATGATGAATTTGGACCAGACATGCCGATTCATTTTCTGCGATTCCATCCTGACTATAAAATGATGGAGTTTGAACCCACGCCAGTCAAAATGCTGGAAAAACATCACAGCATCGCAAAAAGAGTGGGCCTTCAATATGCATATGTAGGCAACGTGCCAGGCCATCCATTAGAGCACACCTACTGCCCAGAATGCAAAAATGTGGCAATAGAGAGATTTGGATTTGATATTGAGAGGTGGAATTTGGATGAAAAAAATCAATGCATACATTGCGGCCACACCATACCTATTATCGGCAAACTCTCAAGTAATTACCGGAAAAACAGATTCCACTTTGTACATTAAAATGCTATGGCCCTCACAGGCGATCCTGTGCCATCTCTCAATTTTAGTGGCAAAATGGCAAAATCAAATTTCTCTTTGCCAATCTTGTCCAAATTTGCCAGATTCTCCACAATCAAAATATCCTTTTTAGATAATATTGTATGTACGGGAAAATTACAATCACTTCCCCTATCCACACTAGGTGAATCAATTCCTATCATGTTTATTTTCTTTGATGCCAGATACTCTGCTACTTTTTCAGACAAATATGGGTTCTTTGTAAAATAGTCGTTATTTTTTAGGAATTTTTGCCACCCAGTATGGAAAAATATCGAAGCGCCACCAGCTATCTCTCCATTCTTGCGCTCAAAAGATTTTACATCCCTCATTGTAATTGAATTGTCTTTTCTTTTGGGCACATTCACTAGAATTCCATTTCCCAAGAAACGCCTTACTGGAATCTCATGAATCTTTGCTCCGTTGCTGACAAAATGAAATGGTGCATCCATGTGAGTTCCCGTATGTGAGCTTAGAAATAACAGCTCCATATTGTAACCGTCCTCTTTTAGTGTAGACCAAGCAATAAATTGAGGTGCAGGTGATCCGGGAAATGTGGGAATGCTTTTGGATACTGTCAATGTAAGATCGACGAATCTCATACTGTATTATTTTCTGTGGGAGCTTTATCAGTTTTTGAGAATTACACTTTACACCATTATACTTTCAAAAGGTTAAATACTGTCGGTTGAAAATTGGCAATGTGCCAACCGCATACGTCCTACTCAACTCTGACTTGGGAACAGACCAATCCATCATAGATGAAGTAAAACAAATACTCGTTGATGAGGGAATTACTTTTGAGATTCAGGGCGTTTACGGCGTGTATGACATTGTATTAAAATTGTCCTCTGACAATGCAGAAAATATAAGGTCTATTATCACACACAAGGTTCGCAAGATAAGCAAGATTCAATCCACTCTTACAATGATGGTAATCGACGAACAAGAGAACCTATAGATATCTTATTGAATCAATTACTTTGGACATCTCTGCCTCTGTATTGAAAAAATGAGGTGATGCACGTATTATCTTTCTATCTGATATCTCTCTTACTGCCAATATGATGCCTTTTTTTTCCAGCTTATTTACTGCCACATCAGGCTCAACTCCATCAATTGTGAATGAAACTATACTGGTTCTGTCATCTGGGTCTTGTGGGCCATACATGACAATCTTACTTGTTCGTGCAAGCTCTTCTCTTAGCATATTTGCTAGATATCGATTCTTTTTTTGTATATTATCAAAGCCAAAGTCTAGCAGATATTTTATAGATGATTTCAGCCCCGCCACCCCCACATAATTTCTAAATCCCGTCTGGAATTTTTCAGGCATATCTTTGAAGGCAAGACCATTTTTATCATGACTGGCAGACTCACCTCCTATAGTTACAGGTTCTAGTAATTCACTTGACTCTCTTTTACAGTAGAATAATCCTGTTCCCATTGGACCACAGAGCCATTTTGATCCATTAAATGACATAAAGTCGCAGTTCATCTTAGATACATCTACCAAACTTGTACACCCGACAGTCTGTGCTGCATCCACAAAAAAACAGGTGTTTTTATCAACCATCTCACCAACCTTATCTACAGGTATAATTGCACCCGTATTGTATAGAGCATGACTCAGTGCAACAAGCTGTGTCTCCTTTTTTAGTAATGATTTTAACACATCAAGATCAAAAAATCCGTCATCATCAATCGGTATACTGTCTAGTTTTACCTTATCTTGTAATCTTAGCCATGGATAAAAGTTTGCATGATGCTCATGTGATCCACCACGAATTATCACATTTGAGTTTGCTGGGAACCGTAAACCTCTTGCAACAAAATTTATTCCATCAGTGGTACTCTGTGTAAAAACTATCTCTTCTGGTTTACAATTGATAATTCCTGCAATTAACTTTCTTGTATCTTGCAGCTTTGCAGACACAAACTCTTTTGACTTGGCCGAATCAGGTCCCATCTCATTATACAATGTGAGGAAATTCCTCATATCTTCAATGCTTTGACGGGGCATTAGAGATACAGATGCGTTATTTAGATAGATTTTATCGCTTCCAGCAAAGTGACCAGAAACATCTTTTGAAGACCAATTCATTATATTCCTGATGACGGGTAAATGTGTGTTGGATAAAAATCCTAAGAAAATAGATCTAGATATATTTGATAATTTTTCAGAGCGGGGACCAAACATAATTCTGGCATCTCATCCTTTCCACAAAGTAAAGCTGGCAATCTCACTATTGAACCATCAAAGATGCCCTGTCATATTCTTGGACTTTGATCTACTTTATAGTGGCTATATCACATCTGGAATGATTCAAAAAACGGATGATGTCTGCCTTATACGGCCCAGAAAACAGGAATGGAGAAAAATATTCCATGATATATTGCTAAAGATATCTGCGGGAAAATACATGGTAATCATCGACTCACTTAATGGATTCCACAATATGTACGACAAGAGAGAATCGGCCAGATTCGTCAATGCCTCCCTAATGCTTCTTGCATATGTTGGTAGATTTCACATGTCTCCTGTTGTGGCACTTGGCTTGGGAAGGAAAAATGTCAACAATCAATGGGTATTGTCCCCCAGAGGAATACATATTCCACGTGCCAAAATACTGCACCTTTACGGCATATCTGAAACTGATAGCACGTTGTCTATTTTGCCACTCGATTATGACATGTCAAATTAACCTACACAAGATTAGAACAGCGTTATAAAATTTCAAACGCCGTTATAGATGATAATTTTTAGGCAAATTATATTAAGAGCAAATTGAGAACACGATCTGTAATGCCTGTAGGAATTATTCCGGACATCAGCGAACAGATGTGTATAGGTTGTGCACTTTGTGTAGAGATCTGTACCTCACTGGGCCCTGATGTGCTTCGAGTGAAACCAGTTGAAGGCTGGAAGAGGGGTAAGGCATTTGTCTTTTATCCTGAAAGATGCATCTCTGACGGCGCATGCATTGGTGTGTGCCCGACAAAGGCAATCTTTTGGATGAGGCCAATGGACTTTACAGTTGGACAACCAGTCCCACTCTACAAGAACTCAGTCTTCGTCAAAGGTTGGACCGAATTAATCGACTAGTCCAATCATTTAATTTTCTTTTTCTTGATATGGTTAAATTTACACGCGCACAATTTTTGACTCTTCCAAAACAGCTATTCACAAAATTTGGCAAATTAAAAGATACCACATATATGATATACTACAAGCTCTTTCTTGGCTTTGTACTAAGATAGAATGCATGTGAGCTAATTATAAAACAGCAAAGAAAGATCTTTGTAGAAAAGACCAGATTCCACGGTCTGTCCGGATCCGGATATGCAACATATAGTTTGTCTATATCTGGTACCTGTCCATCAACCACACCCGCAGCAATTACTGCATTTAGTACTGTAAAGTTGTACAATACCTCGTATAGTGTAATTATCGCAAACCCCAGTAGCATCAGCTGCAATAGGGCCATCCTTGTACCGGTAATCTTGTTTCCTGCAACTCTTCTCCAACCTATTCTTGAAACACAGTACCAGCCAATAATTGTAGAAAAGAATATCCATGTGGACACTCTGGCAAAATTCTCAAATGGTATGGTAGTATTGTGTATTGCTTCTCCCATAATGTATGTTCCATTCTGCAACCATTCCATCGTTGTTATATAGACACCAAATGCAAAGCTTCCGGCCATGATTGTCGCGCAGACATAAAAGATGTACAGAAACACCTTGTAACTTGCATCCGTATTCTCCAAATTATGTGACTTCATAATGCCGCTTGCGTCATGTTGTAAATATAAAAATTCATGTGTAAATTAGGCATCAGCAGACATGATTCTAACCAAAATAAATACTTCCACATGTGGTTTATAGTCTGGCCCTTATCAAGAATTACCGTTGAAGATTTCCATAAATGAACCATCTTTGGGAGACGAGGAGACTCGGGCCGTATCATCTGTACTGAATAATGGTCAACTGACATCTGCAGCCAATATGGGAGGTAATCATGTCCAATTATTTGAACAAGCCGTATCGTCTTTTCTAAATGCCAAATATGTGGTCTCTGTAAATTCAGGTACTGCAGCACTACAGGCAGCACTGTACGCATTAAACATCAAACAAGGCGACGAAATCCTCATTCCCTCCTTTACTTTTGTAGCTACAGCAAATGCGGTGGCATCCGTGGGTGCCAAACCTGTCTTTGTAGATATACTCAGGGAAAACTATACAATGGATCCTGATGATCTTGCACACAAAATTACCAAACACACCAGAGCAATAATGCCGGTTCACCTTTATGGTGATGTGGCAATGGTTGATCAACTAGCTGAGATTGCCAGAAAAAACAATCTAGATATAATAGAGGACTCTGCTCAGTCTCTTGGTTCCACACTATCTGGGAAATATACAGGCACATTCTTTGATCTTGGGTGCTTTAGTATGTATCCGGCAAAGGTGGCAACTGCAGGCGAGGGTGGCTTTGTCGTTACTAACAACAAATTATTACGTGACAAGCTATTGATGATCAGAAATCATGGAATCGATAAGGACGGCATTCCAAAGATATTTGGATTGAATCTCCGTCTTCCTGAATTAAGTGCAGCTATAGGCAGCATCCAGATGAAAAAACTGCCAGACTTTATCAAGGCAAGAAGAAGAAATGCGGCTCATCTGACAGAATTATTATCTGATTTAGCAGTTAAAATTCCACGTGAACGCAAGCACGTTAAAGCAAATTGGTATCTTTATACAATTGCAACTGATAGTAGAGACAAACTAATTCAAGAACTAAATCGGCGCGGTGTGAATGCCGTACCATACTATTCTGTGCCCATTCATAAAACACATTCCTACTTGAGTTATGTCAAATTGGCAGTAACTGACTGGGCATCTTCTCATGTCTTGTCTCTGCCTGTTCATCCTGGTGTATCCCCATCTGAGATTGAATTTATTGCCAAAATTATACGTGATATTATATGAATATCTGGGATGATCTGCTAGGAGAGATATGCAAAACTATACTTCCCATTTATGATGAATGCTATATGGGAGATACAGACTCGACTATTGCAATATGTACTCTATCTAGTATAAATCTGCTAAGACAGATTGCAGACTCGACTATCATAAATAAAATCGCACTGGCAGGTAGACTCTTCTCAGAAAATAAGGGAATTGACTCTCTTGTTAAATATGTCAACTTGCACAAAATCAACAAAATTATCGTATGTGGAAAGGAGGTATCTGGTCATTTGGCAGGCCATTCACTTGTACAGCTGTACCGAAACGGAACTGATGCGGCTGGCAGAATACGCGGCTCATCAAGTCCGCATCCCTATCTGACTGTCAGCAAATCCGAAATTGCTTACTTTCAAAATAATATCACGCTGGTAAATCAGATAGGTGTAACTGACATCACCATAATTAAGAGATTCGTTCAATAACCATTCTTCTGTCTTTCGCGGTTTATCTCATTCTTCTTTTTGTATTCCTTTACAATGTCGTCTGGTGTGAGGCCAAGTTCCAGCGATGCCTGTATCACAAAATGCCACACATCGATTAGTTCCTCTTTTGCCTCATTCTTTTCAAATGGAGTTGGAGACTTCCACCACTTCCAGTTGGTGGTTCTCTGCAATTCAACTGCCTCGTGAATGATTGCTGTACACAGTGCAGATATTCTTCCCTCTGTATCATGTGGATATCTATCTAGATTCATCATATCTGCAAGGCTTCTTTGCATCTCAAATATGATCTCCAAACGATCCTCCGTATTTACGACATCTTGGGCCAACTATTTATCAAGAAAAGTACATCAGACTTAAATTTTTAGAATTTGATCATTCTTTGATATTTTTGTACTCTCTTTGAAATATCTGTTTTTTTTATTTGTAGTATTCCATCAAGTCCGTATCCTTCAACTGCAAATGAACCAAGTACATTTCCATGTATGATGGCCTTTTTAATTTCTGCCAGACTGGTGGAATTCCTGCTTGCCAGATATCCTATCATGGCACCTGCAAACGAGTCACCTGCTCCCGTGGGATCCACAATTCTTTGAACTTGGAATCCGGCAGATGCAAATATCATATCATCATAAAATGTGAGCGAACCATGCTCGCCTTTTTTAATAATTACATATCTTGCACCCCAACTCATGATCTTTTTTGCACATTTTGCCAGATTGAATTCCTTTGTAAGAAGTCTGGCTTCTTCATCATTTATTACAACTGCATCTACTAGACTCATCATCTTAATTACTGCATTGCGTTTGTTGCGTATCCAGTATTCTATGGTGTCACACATGGAAAATTTTATTCTCTCAAATTTTTCTAGTATGGCTATATTTTGTATGGGATCATTGTTTGCCAGATATATGAATCGAGACTTTGTGTACTCTGTTGGAATTTCAGGCTTGAAGTTTTCCAGCACGTTTAACTCTGTCTTCAGAGTCTTTCTAGTACTCAGTGTTCTGTCATACATTCCATCATACCTGAATGTCTTTCCATCTTTTACTGCTAGTCCACGCAGATCCAGACGTCTTGCAAGAATGTTGTGATATTTTTTGGGCAAGTCACTTCCCACAACTGCAAGCATTCCGGTATTTACAAAATTACTGGCAGAGATTGCAGCAAACGCGGCCGCACCACCAAGCACATTTTTTAGTATCTTTTTTGGAGTCCTGATGGTATCTAGTGCAACAGAACCAAATACTGTGAGCATTTCCTAAAAACTAGTTTGCATCTATAAATTCTCTTGTCTGCTCTTCTGTTGGATAGAATACAAATGGAATCTCTACCACCGTAAACCATACATCGTATTTTATTTGACCGCTGATTTTTAGCTGTGTGGTATCGTCATGATTCCAGCCTGTATTCATTTGAAATGTCCCTTTTGTAGTGTTGCTTCCCCATGGAGATAAAACAAACGGCTCTAGCTGGCCCTTACCGACCACATCACCGTTCTCAATCACAACAAATTCTGATGCTCCTATAGTCAGTACAAGCAGCGAGGAATTGCTAAATAACAACTCTACATTGTAGGTGGTACTGTATTCATCTTCTTTGACAAATTCGCTCTGAGTTATGACTGCATCTATGTTTGAGGCGGCAATATACTGAGCGTATCCGAAAACGCCAATTCCTATTATGATTAATATTAATATGGCGGCATTTTTGGATTTTCTCACAATATGGCCTTGTAAAATCTATTTTTAACTCAAAAACAAAAAAATTCAAATTGTGTGTGTAAAAATTTTGATCTAGTTTTAAAGCTCATTAGAGCAAACAAATTAAATGAACAAATACCGTTCCATAAGTATGGCTAGAATCAAACTCAAATGTGGAAGAAATGAGATAGAGATAGATTCAAGAGATTTTTACCTAGATAATAAGACTATAGGAGACTTGATCGCAGATCTTTCAAGACATATGGACGAAAATATAGCAAAAAATACAGACGTCAGGCAGGCCGCACCTCCAGTACTGAAACCAAACTATGCCAGTCTTGAATTACTTGATGATGCCGAGGTATTTGAGCCAGAATTCACCGAGCCGCGACACCTAGAGTCACATCAAATAAAGTCCAAACTGGGAATTCTGGATGACAATAAATTCTTTGATTCTCCTCGAACAGTCACCGAAGTTGTACAGCAATTACGGGAGTTGGGATGGATTGCAAGTCCTCTTGATGTGTCAAAGTCACTGGCAAAGATGGCATCTAATAAAGAGATCTCAAAGAGAACTAGAGAGAACCGCACGTATTACTTTGCACGCACCACGTTGTTAACTGTATAATGCGAAAAAGTCGTCTTCATCTCTATACTTGTTGTGTACACTCGGATATGTAAAAAATGATGCTATACACGTAGGAGTATCTTATTGGTTGTATGTGGTGTGTGTCAAGTTATTGGTATGGTTTATTTACTTGCAAGGACGAGCATTATCAAGAAATTCTACAAAGCTTGAAGAGGTATATGTAGTTGTGAGCATATCTGTTCATGCCCTCATCAGGCATACATTTAGTGGTATGGTCTACAAGATTTTGGTGATTATATTGTGGTGAATAACTCCAAGAATCTATCACATGATTATTTTTTGCAGAAGAACATGCCATTGAATTCGCGTTCACACTTTTTGATGATGCCATTTAGAACTGCATGATCGTCAATAGTTGACCTTATGTGTATCTTGGTATATTGTGGTATGATCCATCAAAATGAACGCGAATATTTGGTACAAGAATAAATTGGACAACGCCCAAATACAGGCAATGTATGTATAGTTGTTTTTGCTCATATCTGTTGTTGAAGGAACGAGAGATTCCACTTGAGATTGATGACCACTTTAAGATCTTCGGTAAGGAACCGTGGGAGGTTGACTATGGCGAAGAATGCTCCATATGTGGTGTTAGGATTGATGAGTATGGATTTTGTTCGTGTGGCTCAGTTGGGGAATAAATCTTCTGAATTTTGCTACCACAACCAACATCAGAAAACTTGTAATCAGTGGTATCATCTGTGAAAATTCTGGAATTACTGTAGTGCCAATTATTTCTATATTGCCGCTAACGTCAGGTCTTGTGTTGAGCCATGCATGTGTTCCATTATTGATATAGTTGTGAAAGTATGTTTTTTCGCCGTCAAGAAACATAGCATATGGACCTCCTAGTAGATTCACGGGTAGTATGGCAGTAACGAATCTATTTTTATCATCTACGTTGAACTTTATGCTTTTTGCTGGTTGGTTAAACTCAAACTGTTCTATATCTGATAGTGTCCTTATCTCAACAAGGAATTTGTCTTCTTCCCACAATATATCTTTGAAGATGCTGGGTTCGTCTGTTACATATTCAAGCAATATATTACATCCGTGACATGCAATGCCTCTCTTTTCCCCAAGATATATCGGCTTGCTGTTGGCAAAAACCATATCTATCTCATCTGGGATTAAAAACGACGTTGTTTGACTATAATCAAAGTCTAGTGTCCATATTCGATCTTGTAAGACAAGCTCGTCGGACACAACATACTCTACAGTTATGTTCTTCTCTGTTGGCATGAGTAAAATTTGATTATTTCCAGCAGATGTAAATTCTATTGCCTCGCCTTCCATCAGAACTGATATATTTTCAGCATTATCATAAATTAGCATCAGCTGTTGTGGCGTATCAGATTTTCTGATGATATGTTTTACGTGCATATCTCCAGTTGTTTCCAGCTTTACTTCTACTGACTCTTGATATGCCTCTTTTATTACAGAATCATCTGCGTAGGCTACAGAAACACCAAAGATCAAAGTCAAAAAAATTCCTAATTTGATATTCATTTATTCCACTGTGACGTGAAGTATCTTTGCATCTTCTAATGGGCGATCGTTGCCGTCCCTAGGCAAGTTTACTATCTTGTCTACTATATCCATCCCTTCAGTTACTTCTCCAAATATGGTATACTTTCTGTCAAGAAATGTGCTGTCTGCAACAACTATAAAAAACTGTGACCCTGCACTATCTGGATCTTGTGCTCTTGCCATGGATATGATTCCTCGAAGGTGCGAACGTGAACTGAATTCGGCTTTGATGGTATAGCCTGGCCCACCCATGCCCCATGATTCCTTGTTGTCCGTTTTTGTGTTGGGATCTCCTCCCTGTATCATAAAGCCTGGGATTATTCTGTGAAAGAGTGTACCGTCATAAAATTTATCCCTACAGAGCTTTTCAAAGTTACGTACTGTTTCTGGAGCCAATTCTGGGAAAAGTTTGAATGAAATCCTGCCCAAATTTGTCTCTATTGTACCTGTACTCATACATGGAATCAATCAAGTACACATCATAAGTCTTTTTATGGGCGTCAAGGTAATCTCATATGCCCCGATCAAGCAAATTAGAAGATGAGACAGACCAAAAGATAAAGATCCCAGCAACATTTTACCAAACTATGGAAAACATACATGTTGGATTAGATGTACACAAAAAGACCATCCAGATATGCGTCATGGATATGGCTGGCACTGAATTGCTCAATAAGAGCATCCAAAATACCCCCAAAGATATAGAGTCTGCCTTTTTAGGATTTCCAAGAAATACTAGGATGATAATTGAATCCTCGTCCATATGGAAAGCGCCATTTTTTCAGTTGCGCGACAAGATGGGATTTGATGGCCATGGCCCATCCAAATTACAAATTGCGCGACAGAACCAGATGATTATCGCATAGGATCATTCTGATATAAATTCGTCTGGAGCCAAATGGGACGGCGCTAACCCATGGTACCATATCTACCATTTGAAGAGATTCGAGTCAGACGAATTTGACAAACTAAGGAGGACATGATGTTGTACCGCAATGACAGGTTATAGTCTTATATAGAACAACTAAAATTTAGAATTCATTGAATCGCACAAACCAAAGCGCGGTCATTAAAGACGCAATTAATTCTTATCTAGATGAGGGAGTGACCGACAAGCAGGATATATATACAAAAGTTGTAGATCAACTAGGCGTACCACGACCCACTGTTAGACGAGTTGCACGAGACCTGAGAAATGAACTTGTACAAAAGATCCAGATCCTGCAAGCTAATGCCAAATCCGCATCTGAAAGCTATTAACTAATAGGCCTCTTTTCTTTTTAATTTTATGTATAGCCTCGCAAGGCAATCTGTTGCTATCTTGTGGAATTATACGCCAAATTTGGTAGATGTGCACTCACACACTTGCAAAAATACACATTCCTTCATATGGCAGTACTGGTGTTTAGTTGAGTGTGGATCGTGACTAGCTATCTTTTGTGTATAATAGATCTTGCGCGGCTTTACTGATTATTTCTGGGAACAATTTTCTGCATTACTGTTATAAACTGTAAACTCTTCTTTTACATTATGGGTTATATGGGGAATCATCTGGCTACTGTGACTACTGGTGTCTTTGCCGCTGTGCTTACGGGAATATGGCCACTGTTTGTCGATTTTGCCCCGATCTTGAATTTCGTCTTTATCATGGCAGTACCAATTACATGGTTTCTTACATTTACCTGCTGGATCTCCCAGAAAAGTGCCGATTACATGCATAATTGGAATGCTACTGGTCACCCCGCCAATGTAGCAACAAATTCTAATCAAGTCCAAGTTTACACCTCTAATGGCACACAGGTCAGCACAACCGAAATCAAGGTGGTACAGACTGAACTGACAGCAGAGTTGGATCAGCTAAAGAAAACCGTACAACTCAAAGATAGTGAAATTGAGAGATTGAATCAAGAGATTGCCAACCTACAAACTTTGGTGCAGATTGAGTCGTTAAAGGCAGAGCTTGCTAATCTGAAGACACTTGCATCCAAACATAACAGAAAATAATTACCTTATCTTCTACAGCATCTTATTCCGTGATTATCCTTGCATTGGGGACAGCTCTCTGCCCCCCCAAAGTGGCATTTGCATGGACACAATTCAGTGGGATCTTTATTCATTGATATCATCTGTTACTTGTGGTTTTTTTCATTTGTTTTCAGTTCCAGCGTCTTGTCAACCAATTCTTTTAGTCGTTGCTTTGCGTTCTCGTCTGTTATCATATTGTTTGTAATGGATTCTGTGGTGAGAAATACTGCACCTGGATTTGTTATTACCTTGAAATATGACATCAACTGCGTCACCAACGTTTGGACATTGATAAATCCAATATTGCCTGCGGCCATGATTGCAATTCCGGCGACCTTACCTCCAGTCTTTTTGTAATTTACATATTCAAAGAGATTCTTTAATGCCGAGCTGAAAAACGAGTTGTAAATTGGTGTGCCAATCAACCAAATGTCTGCATCAACAAGATCTGCCACTGCCTTTTTGGTATATTCGTTGTATTCTTCATCAGGTCCTCTATAGCACTCTATCTGCCCTTCTGAGAGATCAATCATGCTTGTATCTGCATTCTTTGACTTGGTATATTCAAACACGTATCTCATCATTATCTGCGTGTTTGCATTCTTTCTGGGACTTGCAGATACTATTATGATTTTCATACTTTTCGAAATTGGGTGGTGTATTTTTAAGTTGTCTCATCTAATACCAATTTGTCGTATACTTATGTCAAAACCATGTATATTGCAAGATTGTCAGACAAATCCTAGGCACAATCTTACATCCAGTCTGTATACAATATACTCGTATATGTGATGAACAAGGCGGGCTTGGAGGGCTTCGATCCCTCGACCTGTAACTTAGGAGGCTACTGCGCTATCCATACTGCGCGTCAAATGACTCTGCGCTACAAGCCCAGCATCAAACAAATTTATAATTATTTAAGCGTAATCCATACCATCTTGAATTAATTTACGAACTTGTTTCCAAGTTACATCTTCTCTGCTGTTCCATTTCTCATAAAATACTACATCATTCAATTCCAATCGTGGAAGCCAGCCGGCAGTCTCCAAATCAGGTTTTGCTGCAAACTTTTCTACATATCCCAGACACAGATATGCCACAGGAACAACATGTTCGGGAATATTCAAAACTTTTTTCAGAATATCATTTGATAGTATGCTTACCCATCCAAGTCCCACTCCCTCTGCCCTTGCGGCAAGCCACAAATTCTGTATCGCACAACATACACTGTAAAGTCCAGTTTCAGGAATGCTAGATCTGCCTATCACAAATGGACCAAACTTTGTAGGATCATAAGTAACACACAAGTTTACTGCCGATTCTAAGATCCCTTCTAACTTGAATGAGATATATTTTGTCTTTTTTGGTTCTTCAACTAGCATGGAGGAGCGTTCCTTTTCTTCGTTAAATGACTCTTTGATCTTTCTTCGTGTAATGATATCCTTGATCAAAACAAAGTTCCATGGTTGGGAGAACCCTACTGAGGGTGCATGATGAGCAGCATCAAGAATTTTCGATAAAACTCTATCTTCTATGGGCTTGTCTATAAATCTCGATCTGGTGTCCCTTCTTGTGTAAATTGCCTTGTAAAGTCCACTCTTCTCTGTCTCACTAAATTCCTCAACCAAATTACTTCACTTGTATATTATTCATTTCTGCTTTTGTTAAACGTTAATAATGCCATCATTTGATCTTGTACTTCGATGGGCCGGTAGTCTAGCTGGTTAGGATACCGCCTCGACACGGCGGTGATCGTGAGTTCGAATCTCTCTCGGCCCACTTTATTATACTCAAATAAAGTATTCACAATTTAGGGCATAACGCCCCCAATGTGGAATCACGTAGATGGCCAAAATCACTTACTCACCTCTGTCGTGAACCCTTTTTCAATAATGCTCCAAGCACTCTCAGTAGTTATATTCCCCTTTGCTGAAAAGGTGCTTATCTGCTCGCCTAATACTGCATCATAAATTCTGGTACCTACATCAGAACGGTTCATTGAAAACGTATTTTCCAGCGGTATCTCATAACCTGAACCCAACATAGCTCTGCCAGGCATAGCTATATCTTCAGTGGAGTATTGTCCTGAACCCAACAGTTCTCCATCTGCATACAACTGGTATGTGATCAGCGGGACGGTGAATATCTTGTCGCTTGGGTTCTTTACGAGAAAAGTCACTGTCAACTTTGCACGATTTTCAATTGTATTAACTTCTCTTACTTGGACATCTGTCAACTCGACCTCGACTTTCTCTAATTCTGGGTTATCAAGGCTGGCATAATAGACAATTGCTCCCATCAGAGCAAGCATGGCCCCAATCGCCACATAAACGGTCATCTTGCTTTGTAATGCCAATTATTGATAGCACGTTTCATACAATTAAAAAAGTTGTCTATATGTGACTATGCTGTGCAATTCCAATTATTCGCATTGGGATTATACATGTATGTTTTTCTTCATCTTCTAGTTTGTTATATCTTGTGGTGGATGTTTACGCACATATGTCTGTGCAGGAGTCTCCATCTCATCTTTGAGGGACATGTGTTCCAAATTATTGTACCAGTCAACTAGCCTTGATATGGGATCCATCATACCTTTTACATGGAATGAACTACCAACATGGTCACCTCATTTAACATCTCGAATCGTGTTGGTGGCAGATTCTTCCTCAAATGATCTCAATTGTTGAGCTGGACCCCATGAATTGAGAGCACTTTTATCACAAAAAAAGATAATATCACCAGTCATTTATTCTCAGCTCTCTATAGTACTGCAAACTCTGCCGGTGGCACATATCCAATTGCTGAATGTAGTCGTATTTCATTG
>CAZIHR010000004.1:0-5570 GCA_964538885.1 uncultured Nitrosopumilaceae archaeon | reverse complement strand
ATGCCTGATTTTCCTATTCTATCTGAGGCCCATCTGATAGATCGAATGTAAGAGTCATACATGGCGTTTTTTGCCCCGATATTGGGATTGATCTGTTTTAACTTGTCTATATAAGTAATAGTAATTCGTTTGTCTACATCTTGATATGGCACATTCTGATTTTGATCGTTGTATTTGTTTTGACCTATTGAGTACGGAGGATTGCCAACTATAACATGAAGGTTGGTCTTGCGCTGCTTTTGGCGCCTCCTTCGTATATCCATAAATTTTTGGTCAATCTTTGTCTTTTCTTGCCGGTGTCGTTTGTCCTCTAAGTATCTTGGATTCATCATGAACGTGTCTGTATAGTTCATTCCTTCAAACGGGATATACTCATTGCTCCGTACAACATTGGCATAGGTAGATTCCATGTTTACCGTGGCAATATAAAATGCCAGTAAGAGTAGTTCGTTCGCAAACATGTCTTCTCTATATTTGGCAGTTATATTGTTTCCAAACATCTCGGATGCCAGAAGCCTTGCTAGAAACGTTCCAGTACCCGTAAACGGATCTAGTACTTTGACTGAACGGTTAGAAAAGTCCGTATCAAACTCCGTCTGTAGCACATACTGAACGCTGTTCAGAATGAAGTCGACTATTTCTACGGGCGTATACACTATACCATCTTGGCTGACTTTCTTTGGATCATACTTTTTGTAGAATGTCTCATATATCTGTCTGATGAACTGTTGCCTTTCCTCGTCACTTGTTATAGATTCAGCGACAAGCAAGATGTCGTTGTAGTTTATGAGATCATCCGGTATGTCTAGAATGGCGTGCAGACGTTTCAGTTCGCGTGCAATGCTGTTTGTCTTGACAAAGTCATAATCATATACGGTTGCAAATATTCTAGCAGTTATTATGTGCTGTATTAGCATGCTTGTGACATCTTTTTGCTGTATTGTGTCATTTAAGATCTCTTTGCATATGATTGCAAATTTTTTTGATTCTGCTAAGTATGATTTGTTTTTTTTCGCGCTTGACATAACCATCTTTTTGATGTCTTTGATTACGTCGTCCAAATTTTCTCCAAATTTCTTGAGTGCCTCGTCATATTTTGAAAATACATTAAAGGTTTCTTGTACTCGTTCATCGATTGACAGAAAGTTGTCCTCAATAGTAGTACGGATCATCCTGATAAACGTGGCTAGTCCATACTTTTCAGAGTCAGGCGCAATGATAATGTGACGCGGTCTTGGGTTGCGCGTCATCTTATCCTGTATGGTGGTCATTATTATGACATCACCATATTTGGTAGCCACCAAGCATGGGGCACTTTGTGACTCTGCAATATTGCGCGCTGTACTGCGCCAGTTTGACTTAGTCTCCATATACAGTATTGCGTACTGATCGTTGCGCGCTATAATTTCACAGTCTATCATGTCTGGTGATGGTATTGTACCAACATCTATCGGTTCACGCGTAATGTGATATCCTGCCCTTCCAAGGTGACGTGAGAGTATGGCCAGATTGTCTGAGGATAACGTCAACTTGTCTCCATACTGTACAATATTCTTGGTTTTCCGATCTTCCGTGTGTATTGATATTCTTCTTTTAATATTGTTTCCAGATCACCTAGAATTTGTGCGTCGTTTAGATTATCTGAGTTTATTCTCTTTCGAAGGTTATGTAGTGCCGTGTATGGTTGCTTGTTTCTTACCATCATACATCCTATGCGAGGTTGGAGCAGTTTGGCGCGTCGGCCCAACTCTATGTCTTCAGCAATCCTCTTCAATTTCTTTTCAAAATACATCTGTAATTTGGTGGTACGTATGCGCGCTTGCTCGTTCTTCATATCCCGGGTAAATTTTGCCCACGCGTCACGTATGAGTCCATCACGTTCGGGACCCTCTGTCTCTTTGGCAATTCCATTCTTTGTCTCTCGGAGCTTGGCAAGAAACGATGATGCAATCATTTTTTGCACCTTATCTGCCGATACCGTATAGTATCGACGGAATGTCTTGGTGTCTATGATCTCGTTGTTACGTAGTAGCAACTCGTCGGCCTCACATGCGATAAGCATCGTACCAACCCCAACAGAGCTCTTTATTCCAAGCGGCAAATTGCTTATCTTGCGTTGGAGCGCCTCGTCGTTTTGTATGGCCTCGGCATCCAGCTCTTCCTTAGTCTGTACAATGTCTAGGATACCTTTTGAATCCGTGTCTAGAACATCTTCAACTCCACCATATATGTCGATTACCGCACCCTCGTCTATCTTCTCAGATGGTTCCAAAATAATCTGATCGTGTCCGATAATTCGCCGCATGGTGCTTATCTTATTCATGACTCGCTCCTTTAGTCCTAGATGCTGTTCCACTGGTGTGGTAGGCAGAAAGTTCACTATGTTAACCTTTTTGTGCTTGGACCCTATACGATCTATTCTTCCAACTCTCTGTATAAGCCGCACCGGATTCCAGTGAAAGTCATAGTTTATCACAGTACGTCCTGCCTGTAGGTTTATACCTTCGGAAAGGATATCGGTGCTCACCAATATATTGAGCTCCTCTTCTGGAGTAAATTGGGCATTATTGTTTGCGGGATCAAACCTACCTATCATCTCTCTCTTTTCAGCAGATGACTTGTGTGAGTCTATCTGGCCTATGCGAATACTGGGCATGGCCATCTTTATGCGCCTATACAGATACTCCGCTGTCACGCGCGACTCTGTAAACAAGAGTATTTTTTCATTCTTATTGCGTATTATCTCTAATAAAGAATCGAATTTATCATCGAACTTGTGATAGTCCGACGTAGCAGGCAAGTAGTTGAGTATTTTTCCAAACTCACCTATGTCATGGACTAGATCGATACGCCATCTTGTTACGTCAAACGCGTCAATGCTGTAATCTGACTTTTCGAGCTTTTCAATATCGTACTCATCATCATCATATATTATACTCTTGTATATGGCATCTTGGTAGTCTTTTCCTATCGGAACTATGTCCTTTTTCAAAAAGTTCAGGAACTCTTGCGATCCTTTCTGGTAGTTTGTAGCACTTGTTGCAAATGCTACTATGCTGGACTCCATTCTCTTCAAGAGTCCACATCTTACCATCCCAATAAGAGACTTCATGCGGTTGGCAAGATCGTTGTATTTTTTGTATTCTGGATGTGTGGTATTCTTATACTCTTTTTTGATATAGTCGCCGGGAGAGTACCTAGCCATGGTCAGGTTTTCAATATGGTCTAGTATGACCTCAAAGGAGCTCCGATATACCTTGTCTATGTCATACTCGCGCGGCATGATTAGGTTCCTTTCTGGAAAGTATTTACGCTCCCCATTTTTCAGTTCAAGATAGTATCCCTCTTTGTCATGCTTTGCGTACTTTTCACGAATCTGTTTTCTAGTGCGACGAATCAATATGTGGCGCAGTAGCTCCTGTATCTTCTCCTCACCTTCTTTGGTAAGACAGTGATCCTGTTCTGAGCCTTTGAAATATTCGTCAAGTGAGGTGTTACCAAGCGGAGGTATATCTCGGACTCTTTCCGCAGGAAAGAGGTTCAGTTGATTCTTTAGGTCCGTTACACCGTTTGATATTGGAGTTGCTGTAAGCATAATGATGACAGAATCATCACTCTGCTGTTCCATGAATGCATGTAGTGCGTCGTATGCTTGTGTCTTGTTTCTAAAATTGTGACTCTCATCGACCAGTATGACGTCACAGTTGGTATAACGACTCAGTATGTTGCCATCCATCCCTATCTTATATCTGGAGACCACCTCTGCGTATATGTCAAAGAGGTGCATGTATTCCTTCCACATATCAATCAAATGTGGAGGACATATGATGAGGGGCTTGGCCCGCTTTGTTTCCTTGAGATACTTTAGTATCATACTGCCAATGTACGACTTGCCGGTTCCCACCACATCTGCCACTATCACGCCACCGTAGTTTTCGAGCATTCTGATGGACTTTAGGACTGCTATCCTTTGAAAGTCAAAGAGCCATCTATCATCCCCGCCGATTATAACGTCATCTGGTAAGCTACCGTACTCGTGCATCACCGCCTTGTTGTATATGTCGATGGGGCGTCGGTCATTGACCCATGAGTCCTGTATTGCGTTGACCATCTCTTCGGTGAATTCTTTGGCTTCTTCCCAATGTCGGTCAAACCACTCCAATAGTTTCTCTGTGTCGTTGTCCACATTAGTTCGTAGATTGAGTTCTGTGTGCTCCCTTATTCCAGATATTGAGAGATTGCTGGATCCCACTATGGAGAACCGTGGCAGGGCAGAATTGTCCATCTCTAATATATATGCCTTAGCGTGTAATTGCACCTTTGTATAGACTCGGACCTGCAGCTTACCGCGCCGCATCATATCGGCTAACTTTAACACGGCACGTCGATCCTGCTCAGTCTGTGGCATGTGTCCAAGGGAATCCCGTATCTGTTTGGAAGTCGATGCTTGACCATCAGTATCATCTGTCGCAATTTTTCGTTTTACATCGTCAAACGATTCGTTGTTTGCAAGTAGTGCTTCCGCGGTAGGACGGTCCGTCTTTGGGGATATGAGAAGACGTATGACATGATCTGGATTGTTACTCTTTTCGATCTTCACAAAACTGTCCATTATGGCAGCAAATCCAGATATGAAAAAATATCCTACTGCTATGTTGGCCCGTGTCGCATTTGGAAGATGGAGTTTTAGTTGATCTAGGAGTATAATGTTCTCGTTGTCTATGACGCTTTCGTTTGACAATGCTATGTGTCTGCGCTGTGGGTTTATTTGTTTTTTGAGAGTATAAAATACATCATTCCACTATCGTGTTTAACAGAGGTGAGTGGAGGGTTGGAAGGACAAGTTTCTGCAGGTGGCAAGCAGGCGCTTGCCAGCCACTGGGACGTTGACAGGAGCCACGTCGGGGAGATGGAACCCCTCAAGCTCACAATCGCAGAGATCATCAGACAGCAATGTTTTAAAAAAACGTAATTGTTAACGTAGTTTTAAGATCATGATTATTTTTAGACACGAGTTCAAGATAGGATCAAAAAATAGTGCAAAAATTTAAGCACGATGTTAACAGTTATCTGAATCTTAATGGTTTGTTTGAGTTTTATGATCTCGATCTCCGCCTCCTTGTAAAGTCTTTTGAAAGGTTTTGACGATTCGTTCAATACCGCATATGTCAACTTGCAATATTTGGATCAGATGGAACAAAAAAATCACGTAAATGGTAAAAATCTGGGCACGGTGTTAACACTTACAAATAATACAAAGCGCGCCTAATGTGGAGATTGCCTCTATCTACTGTAGATCATGCTCATGTGGAAGGGAACCCCCGGAACGTTGGACGAGTTTTCGCCCATTGACGTACACAAGTCAGCCATAGACAAGTTCTACATATTTGGTCCGCGTGAAGACGCGGCACGGCAACGTATCGGAGTACGCATATCACATACTCGATGTCATATGAACATGCTAGTACAAATATCCGATAACTCGGCATGATGCAACCAAGGGGGCATGGATAGCACCCATCCGGCCCCACCTGTACGGATTCGAAGGAAGAGTGATGTACATACGGATC
>CAZIHR010000003.1:0-48450 GCA_964538885.1 uncultured Nitrosopumilaceae archaeon | reverse complement strand
GGCCGTAACTTTTTCGTTACGGAAGGTCCCAAATATTACGGCCATGCCAATACCAAGTGCCCAGCTTCAATGGGGCCGTAACTTTTTCGTTACGGAAGGACTGTACTATTGACGATGTTCGTTAGGAGCATGCTGCTTCCTAGCGACTTTTTCCATTGCATGTTCGAATCTCCTCCACATTTATCATACTGGTATCCCTTACACTCCATCACAATATAAACATCTGCGAGTGCCTCAGCATGTAGGCCACGGGACATCTGCTCTCGCAAACATTTCATACTACTATGGTCGCCTCCCTTTCCATATCAAGCGACATACCCATCGTCTCGACGTTTTTCATACTAGTTTCTTCGGGCCCCGTATTAATTATTACGAATCTATCCATTGCCAAGTTCAAAATTGCCCCTAGATCCTCCTTCATGTATATCAACTCCTTTCCATTTAGATTACACATAAACACAGAATACTGTATGGGATCTCCATACCCTCTCATCTTCTTGTATGTCCTAACAAGCCTCTGTGGATCCCGCACATCATAACAGACAAAATACCTATTACGCATCACATCATCTCGTCCTAAATGCTGGATATGCAGGAATCTCATCCAATATGTTCCTAGAAAGAAGCCTTGCTTGCGTCTCCATCACTCTCCTATAACTTGCTGAATAGCCTAAAAAAGGGTGGGTTATTGTAGAATCCATGCGGTTCTCATAGGCAGTTATGACGCTACGCCTTCCACTACTAGTCATATTTGTCCCAAATCCTGTCTTTATAAAATCAGACTCTGAAATCCCACCTCCATTTATGAGTGTGAGGCATACAGAGTCTGCCACGATCGGTCTAAACTCCTCTATCAAGTCTAGCGCAAGTGCCGGCTTGCCATACTTTGGTCTGTGCAAAAATCCCAGATATGGATCAAATCCCACCACGTCTACTGTAGTCATTGCCTGCCTAGTCAGCAACGAATACAAAAACGAGAGAATTGCATTTACAGGATCTCTCGGTGGTCTCCTGTTTCTTCCCGTAAAATCAAAGCCGAACTGCTCTGTCTTTATCATTCCCGAAAATTCCGAAAAATATACCCTAGCGGCCATTCCCTCCACCCCAAGAAGTATCTGATATTGCTTGGTAGAACGTGCCTTTTCTGCCAATCTATCAAGTTCATCCATTTTGTCGGCTGGCGGGGATTTGTGATTTCTGCGTAGCATGGTGGCACAGTTCTTTATCTTTGCAAAAACAATCTCACGAGCAATCTGCATGGAGGAACCCATCTTCTCGTATTTTCTGTACTGATGTATTCTCAGATCGACATTCTTGCTGCCTGTACCCACAGTCATCCCACTAAACCACCCACCATACGTCATATAGCAAATTGGAATGTTCCTACTGCACAGTTCACGGATAGTCTGGGTTGTAACCTGCACGTTCCCGAATATCGTAAGTTCAGATATATCTATCATCTTGATCTTCTTCATGCTTTTACCTTCCATCTTGATGTCGATACAGTCCCCCGACTTTGACACGTATGCACCCTGTTCTTGTACATATACTGGTACAGAATCCTTTCTTGCCGGATACATTCTCCTGACATGGTCCTTGTTAATGTGCACCCCGTGACCTGCAAGCATGTTTGTTTCATCGGGAAGACAGATTCCCACCAGCGAACATCGGTGGCATTTTGGGCTGTCAACTAGTGGAGCTGGTAGCTTGTCCATCCTTGCAATCTCTTTCAGATCGGAAATCATCTGTAATGTGATGGCTATTGCTTGATCGTCAAACTTTACTTCTACTCTTTGCTTGGATGACACATAATATATGATTCCTTTGGTAGACTCGTATCCATTGGCGCGCAGTAATAATCCTTGGGCACATACTTGGACAACATGATCTTTGTATATTGATTCGCTATCTGGTACTTTGCCGCGCTTGTATTCTATAGGAGTTGCAGCGCGGCCTTTTAATTCCAACAAATCCATTTTTGCTATCAGGCCCAACTCTGCGTCTGAAAGCATGACCGATCTAGCATGTATCTTCTCTGCATCACTCTGTCTCATCTTACTTGTACCTGATTTCTTGTCCACCACTCTGTGTGCATATTTCCCCTCCACCACCTCTTCATTGTACTCAAACTCGCCCTGTACCCATTCCAGATATGCTAGGCGCTTGCAGTATACAAACTGTGCAAGCATTCTTACCGGAATCAACATGTTGCTATCATGTTCAGGCATGTACGTATCTTCACAAAAACTTATAATTCAAGTTATGTAAAACCATTTATTGTTTTAGCTTAGCTCATATGACTTGATGTCCTTGTAGATATGACGCGTTTCTCTGAAGAAAAACATACACAGTAAAACCATTGTTATTGATCTCAAATATTATAGTTTGACTGATACAATACACAAACGTCACCTGCAAAATACTAATTATATCTTTTACACCTTCTGATCAAGCATATTTCGTACTGCCAGAAATAATGTATCCGTGCAATTATGATTTAGCAGAGCATCAATGAATAAAGATGGATTCTGTTTCCACTGTAGTAACTTTTGTAAGCGCTTTTCGAATACAGTATATGATTGTGCTGCCACAGTGGCAGTGTCCCGATCAACCTTGTCTGTGTTGATGCCACCTCTTAGTGCCAAGTAAATTATACAACAGTCTATCTTCTCCTCAGGTATATCGTTGAATTTTGCAAACATCCTCCTGTATGCTGCAATCTGCTTTCTGTGCGCTGATGTGTAGGTTGCCTTTTTATCAGTCTTGTAATCTACAATCAGGTATCCGTTGTCGTGCTTGAATATGGTGTCAATATATCCTGTAAACGTCATATCTTCGCCGTCCCATTCTGTCATGACGCCAAGTGGAACATCTAGTTGCATCTCAGAATGATGGAGCTCCAGTCCAGAATAGTCTCTTTTTAGATCATTTATTGCATCAAGTCCGTTTTGTACAGCTCTCTTTATCTTGTCATTTTTTATGCGATCAAACTCGGCTGGATTTCCCAAAACTAATCGCATGGCCGCGTGTACATCACTGCCAAACTCCATACCAACAGAATAATGTGGAATATTGACGATATCATACTGTAGAAACTCGTAAGGGTCTTCCTTTATACTGGAATATGAAAGATGGTCAAGATTCTCAAAATAATCTGTGATGAGATCTCGGAGCCACGGATCTTGTTGCTGTAGTAGTGCGGCAGCATCTGATTGCTTACCTGCAACAAACAGCGAGTATGCTTCAGAGAGTCTGTGATTTAGTCGTGTTGGTACTGACTCGTCCACAGAATCGTCCAACTTCAACTCTGAGAGGCCTTCCACATGATAGTTTTGTATCTTTTTTGTATCTGTAATGACTACAAGATTCTCCTTTGCTCTAGTAAATGCAACAAAGTCTGCCCGCAGGGACTCTTCCTCCAGCTCGTCCCACATACCAATGCCATGTGAAATAAGAATCGACTTTGCTATACCATCGACAAATCTGATACGTTTTGCAGCGCTTGGAACATATATCACCACATCAAAATCTCGTCCTTTTGCTTTATGGACCGTAGTCAGTGTTATCTTTGATTTCGTATTCTGTTCGATGCGGGACTCTTGCCCCACCATAATATAATCAAGCAGTCCGTCTAGCGTGAGAGTATCAAATGTAAGATATTTGTCAATCTTTTGTTTTACAGATATAGAGGCAGTAAACCATTCTGGACCTCTTGAAATTGATATCGGCAATATGACCTCATCAAACAGATTGTCAAGATTACGTCTTTGTAGATCACACTTCCAGAGTTTAATTCCGTCTGGTACTCGATCAGACTTGAATGCTCTAGAAAACTCAAATGCCTCCTTGAGTGTATATGGAGAAAATACTGTAAATGCTGCCAAGATCATGTCTTCTGGTCTATCATTTAGTAATCCTCTGAGAAATCTGCATATCTCGTCTTTTGCAGCGGCTGTAGTTGCAGGTGAGGATGTAGTAGAGTATTCTATACTATTGAGATCAAGAAATTGTGCTATCTCTTCTATCTGCACATTGGTCCTTGTGATGATTCCAATTGTACCTTCTGAGTTTTTCTCAATTATATTCAAAATTGTAGAAAGTGGGGCAGCAGTTGCTATAATTTGGGGCATGTCGCCGGTCTTTGATGAATTAAAATTGTCAAGTTCTTTGCTGAATCCAGCCGCATCTTTGACAGATCTGAGAAAATAGCTCTTCGAATAGTCCAAAATCTGCAGTGTGCTTCTCATGTTTGCTGAAAGAAATACAGTATTACACGAGTCTGCAAACTTTGTAAAGTTTTTTATCGAACCGCCTTGAAATCCAAAGATTGCTTGTTTGGGGTCCCCGACCAGAAATAGATTTTTTGCAACCAGCCTTACAATCTCAGTTTCAATTCCATTCATGTCTTGCATCTCGTCAACCAAAACATATTCAAATTTCTCGCCCTGAAATTTTTTAATAAAAGTCAAAAGCATATCTGAATAATCCATGTCGGCCTTTGACTGTTCATAGTCACGATAAGCCTGCACAAAATATTCTAAAAATGCCTTGGCTTCCTCCACAGAGTATGTCGTGCTGGTATGGTTTTCTTCTAAAATGGCACTAGCTGATTGAATGTCAATGTCATCTGGAGTTATTCCAAATGTCTTGATGTATGCAAGAGCACTTGCAGTATTTGGCACCATATCTGTAATAATGTATTTTTTTGAATAGTTCAATGCATGAGTTCTTTCAAAGCTGTTGAGAATGGAGAATTGCAGAAAGTCATTTTCGACAACTTTATCGGACATCAGGCCCTTTTCAACAAGATAGCTGTGAGCATAGCTGTGGAATGTGTGTATGTTGACTCGTAAAAGCTTGGCATCAGTAAATTTTCCTTTTCCATAACAATGAATCGTTTCAAACATCTCTTTCTTGGCTTTAGTTGTAAATGTGATGCAAAGAATATTGTCTGGATTCACTCCGTCATCGAGTAATTTAAGCACCTTGAATGCAAGAGTGGTGGTCTTTCCAGTTCCTGGATTTGCGACTACAATTGTGTTGGTTTTGGCGTTTATGATGTCCTGTTGTTCTTGGGATAATTGCATTGCAATATCGTCTTATGTTTGGCATTAAAGTTTATGCACAATCAACTAAAAATTGACACCATAATGTCACGCATCTTTTGTAATGTCATTCTCCAATCAAGAAAATCACATAATAAACCACATTCTGGCAAACTCTATTATGGTATAATTACTAAAACATATATCACAAAACAATTCCAAAACACGAACTAACTTCTCGTACGAGAAATAGCTATAGTCGCAACTACAACACCTGCAACACCCAAAATTATACCGACATAACTCATATCAGATTTTCCATTTAAATTTGCTACCGACTCTTTTATCTCATGTATATCTTCAATTAGTGCCGTATGACCATCTATAATTTGAGTTACTGTAATATCTGCGGGTTCCGGAAATTCAATAAAGGTGCGCTCTTCCACTTTAGGAGGATGCATTGACAAACTAATCGGAGTATCATTTATCACACCCAATACATTTGCCTGATAAAACCCAGATACTGTGGGATTTACAAACCCATAGTATTTCCCCTCTATATTGTGATCAGGTGATACCGGCAGAATTATCTTTTCACTTTTGTAAACTAGCTCGATCTTTAATGTATCCTCCAATCCTACAATGCCATTTGTGAATTGTTGCTCCTCTAAACTCAAATTAGGCTCTAATTCACTAACGTACAGTTCAATGGCATTGGTCTCATTTGACACTACTGGCTCGTTCATCCAACCGATCTCCAACCTATACCTATCAACAGAGTCAACCGTATGCCCATATGCCGTACCCACAACCCCAAAAAATAACAATACAAGCAGCATACTCGACATCAGTGAAAACCCCCTAGTATGGATTTTAAAAGCTTTCATCAGGCATCTGCATACATAGAAACCTCCCAGGCAGTCGGAGTCTGCGCAAATGCTGTATATTCCTTATATTTTAGCTCAACGTACACATCAAGAAAGTCCTTAGTAAATACCTCCTCAAGAAAATCACAATCACTTGTAAGAGAGTCAAGTGCCCCTTTCAGAGATACAGGTAGAGAGCCAATATTGTACTCGCGTTTTTTCTCTGGTGACAACTTGTATACATTTTCTCTTACAGGATCACCGGGATCAATCTTGCGTCTAATTCCATCTAGTCCTGCAAGCAGTAATGCAGACTCTAGTAGATAGATATTTGAGGTGGGATCAGGCACCCGGTATTCGATTCGCTTGCTTTTCTCCTGATTCCTATTATACATGGGAATTCGTATTGCGGCAGACCTGTTGCCAAGCCCCCAGCACACATTAACCGGAGCTTCAAAGCCTGGAACAAGCCGTTTGTAAGAGTTGGTGGTGGGATTTGAAATAGCACACAATGCAGATGCATGACTTAGAATGCCGCCCACATAGTATCTTCCAGTCTGGCTCAGCTGAGCCACATCATCATCCTTATCATACATGACATTTGATTCTCCATTCCACACACTCTGATGTGTATGCATTGCAGAAGCATTATCCCCAAAGATGGGCTTTGGCATGAATGTCGCCACCTTATTTTTCCGCTTTGCCTTTACTTTGACCAAATTTTTTACTGCAATCACATTATCTGCCATATTCATCATATCACTATACACCAAATTAATCTCACATTGGCCGGATGTGGCCACCTCATGGTGCTCTGCCTCTATCTGAATTCCAAAATGATGATAAAGATCATCGCATACATCCTTCCTGAATCCCTCCAACGTATCTTTGGGTTGGGACGGATAGTACCCCTCCTTGATATCAATTGCCGTGCTGACATTCCCCTTGGCCCACGGAGACTCTTTGGACTCTATAGAATAACCCGAGCCCCCATACGAATGAGTTGCAGCATATGGAGACGGATACACGTTAATAGTATCAAATACAAAGAATTCTATCTCAGGTCCCCAGTTTGTATGAGTGAATCCAAACTCGCGCAGCTTTTTGGATGATTTAAGCACAATACCTCTCGAGTCGCGATTATACCTAGCTGATTCATCCGTACTACCATCATACAAATCACAAAAGATTCGTGCATTCTTACGGTTCCCAGGATCATAATCAGTCGGTAAAATTTTGAATGTGTCCGGATCCGGCTTTAAAATCATATCAGAGTTGTTGACCGATTTAAAGCCGACAATGGAGCTTGCATCCAATTTTTCCAGTCCCGTAGTAAAGCTATCTTGATTTATGGCATAGCTTGGCATGCCTACATTATGCAATTCACCAAATATGTCGACAAACCAGAAATCAAGAAACGCGATCTTTCCATCATCGATAACATCAAGTATCTGCTGTATATTCAACAGATACCATTCTACTAAAAATTACTAAATTGCCAAAGTGAGATTGTTTTAGCTATATGGTACAATATGCCTAATGTGTCATTTTGACGCCATATTTCTGCTCCAATTCATCCTCAAAGAAGAATTTCTCAGAGAATGCAGGCTTGAGATCGTCCAGCCATATGGCATTCTCATCATATTGAGCAAAGAATGGTTTTTGAACCCAATCTGGATTTCTTCCCTGCAAGAATCGCAGTACGATGACCCTTTTACCATTAATTACTGCGGTGCCATCTATCTGTACTTTTCCCGGTGTTGCAGACATGCTAGGCCCCCTGACAGTCCTCCCAAGTCCACTGACAGTTTTATATGCATCTTGGAATATCTGATGAGCCCGTACAAGCGGCACACCAAAGTAGTGTTGTGCTCCCGTATCTCTCACTGCAAACATGTAGTAGGGAATGCAACCAAGCTGAACCTGCCTTCTCCACATCTCAGACCACACTATAGCATCATCGTTTATGTGAGAAAGTAAGGGAGATTGGGTTCTAATTTGTGCGCCGGTCTCTCTAATGCATCTTATAGCTTCGATAACTGATATTGTGGATAACTCAGTGTGATGATTAAAGTGCGCCATAATTGCAAGATGTATGCCTTTTTGCGTTATTTTGGTAAATGTTGCCAACATCTCTTCAGAATCCGCATCCGTAAGAAACTTGTACGGCCAATAAGAGAGTGCCTTGGTGCCAATTCTTATAGTCTTGAGATTTGGAGGCATTGCTTCAAGCAACGTATCTACATACTGTGAAAAGATCTTTGCCTTCATAATCATCGGATCCCCTCCAGTAAACAGCACATCGGTAATTTCAGGATGCTCCATCAAATATTGTACGAGCTGCTCGCCTTCCCTCATGGCAAATTTCATATCATCCATTCCCACAAATTGTGGCCACCTAAAACAGAAACTACAATATGCATGACACGTCTGACTTTGACTAGGAAAGAAGAGACACGTCTCTTTGTATTTGTGTTGCATGCCGTACAGCTTTGTCCCATCAGATAAAGTGGGCACATTCAACTCCATCTGCCCGGCCGGATGTGGATTAAGCTCCAATCGAATCTCATTTGCAACCTTTGCAATTTCTTGCTTGTCAGAGGTGCGCTTTAAGGTGTCGGCCATCTTGGTATAATGGTGTGGTAATAACATCCCTTTTTGTGGAAAAGTCAATACATACATGGGGTCATGTGGGATGTCGTTCCAATTTATCAGCTGTTCAATAACGTAATTATTTGCCTTAAATGGCAGTACGTTCCCGACCACCTCCATCTCAAACTGCTGTTCCTCAGATAATTTCTGAATGTATGGTAAGGTGCGAAAGTTTGCAAGCGTATATGATTTGAGGGACGGGGATTCATCCCAAGCTGATTCCTGCCAAGTCATATGATAGTATGGTATAATGGATCTTGTTAAAGGTTCTACATTGAGCACAAGTGAGCATGGCCATTTGGACCATTTGAAGCCGTGCCTTAACCTTTGTATTCAAGGAATATTTGATAAAATGGCATGGCAGACGATATATCGCAGCTCCCTGTAGGTGAGTTTGAGGCAGTCTCACAGCTCCTTGCATCTTCAGAGTCACTCCAGCTTGCATTTGCCATCATGATTGTCGGCATTATAGTTATAGTTGCGGCATACAGAAAATTTTCATCCTGGGTAAGGGGCCAAAAGATCTACTATACGCGGCCACATGTGACCCGCTTTCTTCGCAGTGCCGTATTACCACTCTTTGCAATTGCACTAATATCATCAACCAACGCATACATACAGAACTCGGAACTATTTGGAGAGGATCACACTGCAAATTTGGGATTGACTGTAGAAGATACATTTGCAAAGATTCTCAACACATTCAACATACTTGTAATAGGGTACACCGTATCTCATTTAATTCCCATAATACTTGCCAAGAGAGACAAATCAATTCTTGAAAAAAATGACTTTGGTATGTGGTTTGATCTCAGAGGATTCTCTGATGATAAGGAAAATCTATTTCACCGACTCTACAAGTGGCTACCGCCAAAAGTTATTCCAAAAGATATTGAAGAAGACGAGTTTCAAAATCACCTAAAGACAGAAGAAGGTAGAAAGTTTCTGGAGCAGTTCCGCACTAGTAAGGGAAATCCAATAGGCGATTATGAAAAATTAGTAAAAAATCCATATGAGGAGTGGAAAAAATCAGAGCGAGCAAAGTATGTCGAATATTTCAACAATTGTATTACGGGGAATAACCAATCTGGAAGGAAGCTAAAGGCCGGTGCAACCCCTGAAGAGATATATCCGATAGATGTATGGAGGGAGGAAAAAAGAGTACGCGGATTCGATCCAATAGTACCGAGCTCAAAACCTGCCGGCTATGCAAAAAAGAAGAAGAGCGGGGTACCAAAGTCCGTAAAGCAGCTTCTATCAATTGCAATATTTGGTGCCACAGTATTGGGAGTTCTTGCGTGGTGGGGTGTTGACCTTTTTGTATTGGCTACAGCCACGGGCGGATTCTCAATTGGGCTCGGACTAGCACTGCAAGAGACTATGCAGAACTATTTTGCATATCTAATTATTAAAAAAGACAAGATATTCTCAGAGGGGGACAGAATCCAAGTTGACACCGGATATAATGGCTATGTCCACAAAATTACCCCCAGAGTCACATATCTTAGGGATGCACTGCACGAGTCCATTGCAGTAATTCCCACAAGGCAGCTTGTTGCGGCTCAAGTTGTAAACTATACCAAAGAAAATAGGCTTGTACCAGCAACAGTAAAGGTCGGCGTATCATACCTGAATGATCCAAGGCAGGTTTCAGCAATCCTAGTTAAGGTGGGAGAGAGAGGCATGAAAGAAATTGTCGATACAAAAAAACGGCATCTTGTAAGGCAGAATAGATGTCCATATCTTAATGAGAACAGGCAGAGCTGCGGCTGTGACAAGGATCTACATGTGGATGTGACGCAGCCAGTGGTGAGATTTACCAACTTTAATGACTCATCACTTGACTTTTCAATGTGGGTATATGTGAGGGATTATGGTTCCCAGTTCCAGACAAAGGCAGAATTGAGAATGATCATGTATGAGGAATTCAAGAGATATGATATTCGAATTCCGTGGCCAATTAGAACCATATATCAGGGAGATGAGGAAAGAGAAGCTAAAGAGATAGGTCAAAAGGATGCTGCAAGAAAACAGGTAGTAGACGAGTATGGTGTGGGAGATAGTGGACGCGGAGAGGGTGAAGATTAAACTTGGTCCCCCACACGAATCACTTGAGTGAAATATCAGTAATTGCCGGCACGTCTTCAGGAGAGCTGGCAAAAAAGATTGCAAGGAAATTGAGAGCCAAACTCGTAAAGGCACGTACTATAGCTTTTCCAGATGGAGAAAGCAAAATTACACTTGACAAAATACCATCAAATAAAAAGATAGTTGTGGTACAATCCATCTGCCCACCAGTAGACACGAATCTGGTTCATGCATTATCTCTAATTGCAAAAGCTAAAGATATGGCAAGGCATGTGACTGTAGTAATTCCATATATGGGATACGCAAGGCAGGACAGAGAATTTCTACAAGGTGAGATAGTTACTGCAAAGGTGCTGGCAAAATTGATTATAGCTGCTGGCGCATCAGAGATCATAATTGTCGACATACATAGTAAAATCGGACTGGAGCACTTTGAGATAAAGACCACACATGTAACTGCAATGCCAGAGCTTGTAAAATATTTCAAAAAGATGAATTTGAAGAATGCTTTGGTGGTATCACCCGATCAAGGCGGAGAGGAACGTGCAAAAATATTTGCCAACAATTTAGAAACAAATTACATTGCGCTTGAAAAAAATAGAGACAGAAAGACAGGCAAAGTAAACATCAAGACAAAGGATGCCAAAGTAAGAAACATGAATATAATTCTGGTCGATGACATGATAAGTACCGGCGGGAGTATAATTGAGGCGGCTAAATTCCTCAAAAAGGGCGGATGTGCAAAAATATTTGCTACATGTACACATGGGCTCTTGATAGGAGATGCAGAAAAAAAGATCACAATGGCAGGAATCGCAGAGATTGTCAGCACCAATACTATTCCAGGTAATGGTATTAGAGTAGATGTCTCAGGTGCGATTGCCAAGATGATAAATTAAGTGGCAATATGTTATCTGAATTTCCGACGCTGTACTGTAATCCCAAATTTGTAAAAGCTGCATTAACATTCTATCGTTGCCATGTACATCTAAGTTGCAGCCATATGTGACGTTGTGTATTTCCATTAGAGATGTATACCACGACGCTTGAACTCTGCTGACACCAAATCACAGATTGGGCGGGCTTTGGATTCTGCCTCAATTGCATCATCAAAAGATGGTTCTGGCCAATACCCAGGATACCTTGCATCAACTGCCCATTCAGTTAACACCGATAGGTCACCGTCCACATCACATATGACCCAATTCTTTGGAAGCAGATTTCGTAAAATGTCCAAGTCGTGGGTGGGTGGAAAAGAAATTCTCTCTAATAGTAGAGCGGCCTTTAGTGACTTTTCTGTAGCCTGCTGGCAGAGCCAACATGCATGACGGGGCAAAGGTGGATCATCTTTTATCATTCGCAAGGCTGCACGGAGATCGTCATTGGAGAATCGTAGCCAACGTAATGCATCTTGCACTGCTGACTCAGTGCCGCTCATATACGATCATCCCTTCTTGCAGTGCGGCATAAATTATGTTTCCCGCCACGTGTCTCCGTTTCTCGATCTCGTCAGGAGTGGCAACTATAATGTCTTTACTTATTGGCATATCCCTCAATGACTGCCGTATCTCAATTGCGGCGCGGCGTCTGTCATGAACTTTGTTCATAACAACCAGCAAATCCACATCACTTGATTCATTGGTGTCACCGCGTGCCTGAGAGCCGAAGAGTATGATACTAGCAGGATGGAATTGGCCGACAATACGATCCACCATCGACGAAATTATTTCAGCAGTCATCATATAGTTTCATGCTCCTGGCACAAGTTCTGCCATGATGCAATACCTGCAATCAACCACTGTATTTCGATCCAACTATAGACCAGCACATCACAATATAGTACATCTTTTGGACAACTTTTCCAGCCACAAAAGTGGTGGGATCCAAAAGTCGATATGTGTGCTTTATCTATCACAGAACTAAATTTAGACATCATGTCTACTAACACCAAATGTCTACTAACTAGTACATATACCACATTATGTATGATTTTCCATCTCGTAAATCTTTTGTCTTTTTCATAAAATCAAAGAAAATGGTGTAGAGCTTTGCTCCAATTCTAGCTCATCTAAACCTTTCAATCAAGATAAATAATCTGGAAGGACTCGTGGTATAAACCACAACGCAGAATTGATGAACAAAGATACAACATTATGCTTTAAGTGGCAATATATTGCCTGAATTTCCGACGCTGTACTGTAATCCCAAATTTGTAAAAGCTGCATTAACATTCATCTATATGCATAAAAGTCTAGCAAGTATAAACTCAAACAGGATGAAACTGATATTTCTAGGAACATCAGCAGCACTTCCCACAGAGAAGAGGGGACTATCATGCGTGTGTATTCAAAGGGAGGGAGAAATTCTAATGTTTGATGTAGGAGAAGCCACACAAGTTGCTTATCTGAGATCAGGGCTGGGCTGGAACAAAGACATGAAGATATTTGTAACTCATCTGCATGGCGATCACTGCATTGGAATTTTGGGAATGCTACAAACCCTGAATATGCGAGACAGAACCAAGCCGCTTGAGATATACGGGCCTGACGGCATTAATGAGTTCATCAGCACATACATTAAAATGCTAAACTTTAAGCCAAACTTTCCAATTCTGATAAATACAATACAAGAAGGTCTGGTGTGCAATTCAAAAGAGTATTACATCTATGCATGTATGGCAAGCCACCCAGTAACGGCATTTTCGTATCTATTTAGGGAAAAAGATCTGCCAGGTAAATTCAACCGTGAAAAAGCACTGGAACTTGGAGTTCCCGAAGGCAGACTCTGGAAGAAGCTTCAAGAGGGCAACACCATAACCATACACGGAAAAGAGATAGAACCGGCCCAAATTCTGGGAAGAGAGAGACCCGGCAAAAAGATCGGCATATCAGGCGATACGAGATCTACAAAGCAACTAGAAAAATTTTTCGAGAATTGTGACTATCTTGTATTTGATGCCACATTCTTGGAAGAATTGAAAAGTAGGGCAGAAAAGACTGGCCACTCCACTGCAAGACAGGCAGCAATACTGGGAAGAAACGCAAATGTAAAAAATCTCATACTGACCCATTTTTCAACCAGATATAGCGACGATGCAGGCCACCTAAAAGAGGCAGGCAAGATTCACGATTCTGTAATATGTGCAAAAGATCTGCTTGAGATAAAAATCAGATAAATCATGTTCGAATCAATAGCAGACAAGCTCAAGGAAGCAAGCAAAATAGTGGTGTTTACAGGTGCCGGAATATCACAAGAGAGTGGCATACCTACATTCAGAGGCAAGGACGGGCTGTGGAGGAACCATGATGTAATGAAGCTGGCACACATTGATGCATTTTTGGAGGATCCCAGAACCGTGTGGGAATGGTACAATGAAAGAAGAGAAAACATACTTGCCGCAATGCCCAACAAAGGACACAAGGCAATTGCCGAACTCGAAGAGCTTGCAGACACCACAGTATTGACGCAAAATATAGACGGACTTCACCAGAGAGCTGGAAGCACCAATGTACTAGAACTGCACGGCAGCATAATAAAGATACGATGCACCATATGTGATTTCAAGGTAGAGAGCCAGAGTAAATTTTCTGAGATTCCCCCCTTTTGCAAATGTGGCAATATATTACGCCCAGATGTAGTGTGGTTTGGAGAGGCACTACCACAGGATGTGTGGCAGGAAGCCATCACTCATGCAAGCAGGTGCGATGTAATGGTAATTGCAGGTACATCACTTGTAGTTTCACCAGCAGATCTTTTGCCAAGATATGCAAAGCAAAATAGCGCATCATTAATAGAGATCAATCCAGAAGAGACAGAAATGTCACCGATGATGAATCTCTCAGTAAGAGGGATGGCAGCAAAAATGTTGCCCGAGTTAGTTCACACACTAAAACGGTCACTGGCCTGATATTGACTCGAGTTTTTCGGTGACATTTTTCTCGATAAATTCAGCAGAGGTATCTCCAAGATCTTGACTTATTTGCTGAGCAACAGAGTCAAGCTGATCTTCGGCCTGTACAAATGTGTGAGATGTAGCATCTACAATCTTGTTTCCCATATCAGATAGCCGTGTATGTATATCTTGGGATGATGAATCAATTTGTAGTTCTACAGAGCTTAGCTGCTGCCTAGTTAGTGAATCTAGATCTTGTTTGAGGGAATCTATGCCGGTTGTGGCAGCATTTGGAAAGTATTCGTTAATTTCAGAGGAGAATGCCACAAAAAAGATTGCCACCACCAGTACAACTAGGCCTAGCTTTACGAACATCCACATCTATTTGAATAATTGTTTTTTCTAGTAGATGCTAAAAAAATGTGTTGTAGATATTGAATTTTATTTAGCTATAATGGCATTTGCAGATGTTGTGTGTGAATTCTGTCTTTGTATTTTTCTGTCCTACTACAAATTGAGCCGCATATCATTGAACACGACATAGCTAAAGGCAAAAATTCATGAGTAAAGTACGGCCCATCCATCAAGATATACATGCATACCAAGTATTCAAAGAATGCCGCATCATATTATAATGGCAATAGCTGTTGCCTGTGCCTACCTCCAAAACTCTTCAAATACATTAAGATATAACGATGGCACGCTAAACTGACATCATTTTATCTGAACTTTTTTTCTTGGTGTGGTATTGTGGTATGTTGACTTGGCATTTGTCCACCCATGTGTCGCGTCTCTTATGAGTAAACTTTAGGCGGTAAAATTCTGCCCATTACAAATTAACAGATCTCTGCCCTGCAATCCACTCTATTATCTGTTTAATGTATCTTGAAGTAATAGTTACTGTAATTGGGCCAAGTGGAGATTCATCGGCATCTCCACACAGTGCAACTTTCTTTGCAAAGGCGGCCTGCTTGTTTAGATAGAACCAGACAGAATCTTCATCTAGGTGCTTTTCTAGTGTGCGCCTATAGGTCTTTTGCTGGTGTCTTGACTGTATCGATTCGCGTAGTACGTCTAGTGATGATATATTTTGAGATGTTGCCCTGAGAGAGAAATTTTCATAATTTATCATACAATCAGGAAATATGTTAGCTATGGCAGTCTTTATCTTGTCCACACTCTCAGACAGATATACCGCGCAAGACATCTCAACAGTGCAGGGAATCTGTACAATCATGCCAACCAGCGTTTGATTCTTTGAAATGCTGCATCAATCAGTTCATCTTTGCTTTTATTGTTGTTATTAATTACCTCTTCAGATAGTGCTATAGAGTTACTTATTCCAACTCCCAGCTCTCTGTTGTCGCGTTCCTCAAAGTTTCCTCTAGTTACGGGGTCATCTGGCCGACCACGCCGCTGCAGAAATCCAAAGCGGGTATCAATTGACGCATGTATGGCAAGTAGTTTTACAATCCCACATTGTCTAAGTACGTCGATCTCCGCATTGGAGCGTATTCCATCAACAATTATGACTGCAGAGTCAGATTTTTCAATTGATTCTTGGACTAGATATGCAACAGCACCCGGGCCGTTTTTTCTTCGCAGCTCTAGCATCAATTTGCCCAAGTTCGTTCCTGTGGGCTCCAAATTCCTCCGTCCTGCTTCTGCTCTTACCACATCTCCAAGATTGATAATTTCGTATCCTCGAGATTGCAGTCCTGCCGCAATGGTAGATTTACCTGCTCCGGGCATACCGGTCAAACATACGATCAACTTTTGCAATAAAATGGAGCAAATTTTGCGTTCTATGAAGTTACCGAAATTGTTTTGGTGTGGTAATAAAAGATAGGCAGTCTTGCACAAAATGATGCCCAATATACGGTATGTCCATTTACATTATTATAAAGATGGTAAAAAGGAATCAATTATGCGGGTCTTTGTGGCTGCCGAAGTTTCAGACAGTACAGTAATAGAGTCCATCTCAAGATTCCAATCGCAAATTAACATCAATGCAAGGCCTACAAAGCCTCAAAATCTGCATTTTACATTTCAATTTTTGGGCGAGATTCAAGAAGATATGGTTGAAAAAATAATGCGTGCATTAGAATCGATAGTCTTTACCAGTTTTATGGTGGATTTTGAAGGAGTTGGAGTGTTCCCAAAAATACAATCACCTCGAGTCATATGGATTGGCACCAAACCTGAAAAAGAACTTGAGCGATTAGCAGAAAAGGTAAATGACGCACTAGTATCCCTAGGATTTCCATCCAAAGGAACATTTCACCCCCACGTCACAATTTTCAGAATCAAGAGAGCAGTCAACATAAGAGATATCATAGAAAGACATGCATCAACCAAGTTTGGACGGCAGAGAATCTCTAGCATCAAACTCAAGCAGAGTATATTGGGATCTGATGGTCCCAAATATTCAGATCTGGGAGTAGTGGCCGCATCATGACCAATATCATATCCCAAGCTAAAAATGCCGTGACGCCATCCAAAGAAACCAAAAATTCAATTCGCAAAGTGGCAGATCAGACAGTTGAATTGGTAAAAATTCAGGCAGCAAAATACGACCAAATTATAGATGTAGAATTGGGTGGATCATACGCAAAAGGAACATGGATTGCGGAATATGTGGACGTAGATATCTTTGTAAAATTTAAGAGATCCACTCCAGATGAAACATTTTCCGAAATATCACGCAAAATAGGATTTGACGCATTAGATGGCTTTGAACCATATGTAAGATACTCTGCACATCCCTATGTAGAGGCAAAGATAGACGGCGTACTGATCAATATAGTTCCCTGTTACGATGTAAAACGTGGAAGATGGAAGAGTGCGGCAGACAGATCACCACATCACACGACACACATCAAAGATACACTAAATTACATAAAGAAAAGAGAGGTACGACTTTTGAAGACATTTCTTAGATCTGCTGGAATTTATGGTGCAGAGATTGCAAGGCAGGGATTCAGCGGATATGTAAGTGAGGTACTCATTCTGGAATTTCAAAGTTTCAAAAATGTAATAAATGCAATGGCAGACTTGGAGGAGAATGCTGTCATCGGCAAAACGAGGAAAAAATTCAAAACGCCTCTAGTTATCGTAGACCCAATAGATAGCAAGAGAAATTTGGCCGCAGCGATTTCAGTAGAAAATATTGGCAAGTTCATTCTCAGATGCAGGGCATTCCAGAAAGAACCCAGCATGCAGTTTTTTTCCATACCACGTCAAAAGGAAAATATCGAACTTGACAATGTGTTAATAGTCGAATTTGAGTTTAGTTCTAGGAGTCCCGAGATAATTTGGGGACAGATAAAGAGAGCCGCATCCTCACTTGCAACACAGCTTGATGTCGAAGGATTCAATGTATTGCGAAGTGGCTCATACACTGATGAGAAGAGTAAAGCATGGTTGTTCTTTGTATTAGAGTCAATAGAGATTCCAGATATTTGTGCCAATGCGGGGCCAAACTTTTTCATGAGAAGGTATGCTGACAAGTTCATTGCAAAAAACGTGAAAAAAAGCAAGCTGATGTGGGTAAGCAAAGATAAGAAGATCATCTCACTTGAGAAACGTGAGTTCAATAATGCAAAAGACTATCTAGAATGCCTGATAGATGGCAAGCAAAGGGCCGGTCTGCCAAAGGGTCTCAGAGAAGATTTCAAGGAAGGGTTCCAGGTATTTGCAGGCACTAGCAAAGTGGACAAATCAGTTGAAGACGCGATATGTAGTTTGGTTTCTACGGATGATGCATTCTTTCATTTTAACTAAATATCTTACAAAAGAGCCATACTCTGGTATAATAGGATACCCGCGCACGACACAACGACAAATAGCGCGGCGAATTGTCGAACTTGAGAAACTAGACGTACAATCAGTATCATTTACAGGAACCACCAGCATCGGGAAATTAGAGATTTTGGGAAAGGGGTATGCTGGTGTGGTGGTGCTTGCCAAGAGAGGTACAAACAAAGTTGCACTCAAAATAAGGAGGATCGATTCACAGAGAAGCAGTATGAGAAAAGAGGAAAGAATGCTAAGAGCTGCAAATTCAATTGGTGTCGGACCGAGACTCTACGATGCAAGCAAAAACTATCTAATAATGGAGTATATTGAGGGCCGGAAGATATCTGACTGGATAAGAACGGTTGGCGGCAAGGGAAGTGCCAGTATAGTAAAGAAAACAATAAGAGAGATACTAGAGAGTTGCTACAAGATGGATATTGCAGGAATCGACCATGGTGAACTAAGTAGCATATCAAAGCATGTAATAATTGGAAAGACACGACAAACCATAATTGACTTTGAGAGTTCCAGCATGCAAAGAAAGGCTGCAAATGTGACATCTGCCACACAGGCAATATTTATCGGCTCTGGAATATCAAAAAAAGTATCAAGAATTTACAGGGTGCCACCAAAACAAGAAATAATTGACTCGTTGAGGCAGTATAAAAAAGACAAATCACGACAAAATTTTCAGAGTCTGCTGCAAATGCTACGACTGTAATGCCGACGCGCAAATATCATGCAGGGGAGAAACGAGTAGCTGCCAGGGGGCGCGCGGCCACTATACCACCACAACGCCGGCACCAACTTTATGATACTATAATACATCCCAGACGTAAAAAGACAGAATGATCCAAGCATGCTAAGCTAGACTTTTTTTTTAAAGTAATTATCTAATTGAGTATAGTTAGGCATGATTTTATGAGAAAATGCCCCACATCTAACCCAGCCTTCACCAAGGTATAATGATACATCTGCAATGGTGGGATTGGCAGGATTTGAACCTGCGACCACTAGCCCCCCAGACTAGTATCATAGCCAAGCTAGACGACAATCCCTCATTGGTAGAATAAAAATGAAATTATTAAATTCTCGGATTTCAAGATAAATTAGTTGAAGAAGTGTAGTATCTGTAAAAAAATTTCGGCTACTGATAAGGATCACCTTGACTGTATCCAGATGCGCAGAATTGAGCTTGAAGGTGAGGATTTTAAGAGTCAGATTACCGAGAAGATGGATGCGATAAAGCATTCAGAAGATTTGGGGGTGGAGATCAAGGCGTTGCTAGAACACCTTTCCCGAGTAAAGCAATCATAATCATTTCAAAGCATGATTAGGATCGGCATTCTCAGATAATCATATCTATAACAGATGAAATTCCCCAAATTTACAACCAACTGATAACAATGCATTTGGTGTGCCATCAGATAATTTAGCGTTCTTGAGTAGTAGGTCTGATCAAAATCTCATTAATGTTGACATGATTGGGTGAATCCACTGCATAAATTATAGCTGCTGCTATATCTTCTGCTTTTAGTGACTCCATCTTTTTTGCATTCTCCACAAACCCGTGTAGTGACTCGTCAGTAATTGTGCTGGTAAGCTCAGTTGAGACCACACCCGGTTCTATACACGTCACGCGGATATTCTTTCTTACACTGAGCTCTTCTCTGAGACCCTCACTGAACGCGGTGACTGCATGCTTTGTGGCACAATATACACTCCCAGCAGGAAAGACGATCCTGCCAGCAACTGAAGAGATATTTACTATGTGGCCGGATTTTTTTTCCAACATGTGAGGTAGGACAGCAGATGTACAATATAAAACGCCTTTTATGTTTACGTCAATCATCTGATCCCATTCATCAGTTTTCAAATTCTTGATAAAGCTGAGTGGCATCAGACCCGCATTATTTACCAGTATATCTACAGAACCCCATTTTTCAACGACGCCATCAACAAATGAATCACAGTCATCTTTTACAGATACGTCAAGCTTTTGTGAAAAGACTTGGCCGCCATCTCTTTCAATCATATCTTCAAGTGCTGCGAGTCTGTCCAGCCGTCGGGCGCCAATAGCTACTTTTGCTCCAGCCTTTGAGAGTGCTATGGCAGTGGCGTGGCCTATTCCACTGCTTGCGCCTGTCACTATAGCAACTTTATCTTCAATCATAAAAGATGTTCACCCAGAAACAATTCCAGCACAAAAGCTGGAACGGAGTTTGAAATAATAACTTTGTGATTTTGTGATTCGCAAAAATTTGGATAATTATAAACATGATTTTTGGAAATTAGTTAGTTTTAGACACGTATTGAATTGACAAGAAAAACTAACTAAAATTTAGGCAGGACATTAACAGTTGCCAACAATCGGATACGTGTCATCAAGAGTTTGCAGTATAATAGAGGGCTGAGAACAAATGACCGGCGGTACTTTGTGCGATAAGAGTGTTCTCAATTCACGGGTTCAGCTCAGCCGCGTTTGCCAATTTGCCTAACGTTATAAAATCGCTGATTGGTGTGGGTTGCCAGTGTTCTGGACATATATTATTCAGCAGCTTGCTGCACTCGTGCGCCTCGTCAATCTTGCCGTTCAGCGCGAGTCCGACGGCCTTGGCGTACACGATGTCGCAGTTGTCCTGATCCTTCCGCAGTATAGCATCCATAACATTCAACGCATCCTCCACGCGACCTAGCTGCATCAGGGCCATCCCCTTGTCCAAAATGCCTTCAAAGTCATTCGGGTCATTCTTAAGTATCTCCTCACTCAGCCTCAGCTTTTCAGTGGTCTCTTCAACCTCAAGTCGTGCCCTATCTCGACAGTCCCGCGCCGCGGTGTCGTTGGGATTCTCCTTCAGAAGAATGTCACAGATCTGTATAGCCGACTCGTACCGGCCGCTGCGAATCAACAAGTCGAGCCGATGGTGCTGGTTGCCCATATCATCATTGCTAAGACGCCTTCTCATAGTATCACACCCATGATCATGTATATGAGCTATATAACAATAAGCTAGCAGCCCGTAGTGAATAGAATTAATTAAAGATCACAAACTCGTCATCAAAATTAAAATGAATAGAGACGTTTCTCCCCTGCTTCTAGTTATATTTTTTCTATTTCCCGCAATCGCACCATACTACTCGACAGAAATACACAAGAAGGCACTGGAACGGTGGTGAGATTTTTTGCCAATCTTTTGTATAGACATAAAATATACTTGATATGCCACTTGGATCTTTTGGTGGTCAGTTAAAGAAATATGCCTAATTGGAAATCACTTCTTTGCAGGTGTAAACCATCCTCAAACAAACGGAAAAGTCGAGAGGCTACACAATGAGATACAGCGCAAACTGCCACGTTTTGAGGGAATAATGATGAAAAAGAGTGACCCGATTGACTTGTTCATAAATTGGTACAACTACCAGACCACACCAATCACTTGACTTTGATAAACTAGAGACGGCATACAAGCATTTGCAAGAAAGATGCCCACCAGTAGGGGAGACCATCACAGATGGGCAAACAGAGAAAATATAATGTCAGTGGGGGTAAAGCGATTTTTAATATTTTACAGTATCAGGTAAAATATACACTAGGCTTTTTGGTAGATGAGCCGCTACAAAGCCAAGTTTAATAGAAGAAAAACATATGCATTATACCATGGGACCAGAAAAATGTGCGTACTGTGGAGACATGACAGACTTGCCATTCCAATGCAACTACTGCCAGGATCCATTTTGTGCCGAACACAGACTTCCAGAAGAACACAGATGTGTAAAGTTGTCTCAAATTAGAGCAAGAAGATTTGGCCAAAGAAAAGTAATTCGAGACGGAGGGCCGAACAGACCTAATGCCCTCAAGAGATTCTTTGGCAGACTGAAAGGTTGAATTCAGTAAGTAGTTTTGTCAGGTGAGATTTTTGCTCGCCTGCCTTGATAAATTAGTGCCACTGCCAAGACAAACATCACAAAAGCTGTAAGTGGAAAGTTTTGTGGTGCAGGCAACACAAACCAATAGTATATTCCAAATCCTATTGCAACAACAGCTTGAACCCACAACTTGATCCACTTGGGGGCCCTAGTAATACGGCATGCAACCTCTACAAGAAAAATTCCAATCACAGGATAAATAGTATAAAAAAGAAAGTCGATAACGTCCACGCCGGTGTGAGACATGTGTATAGTTGTGGGGAGTGTAATTTTTATCTAATCTTGCCAGCTGACCTTGACTGCCGCCTTCTTGGTCAACAGTGCTTGAGCATTCTCATATGGAATCATAGCTATATCTTCAGTCTTGAATGGGCCATACTTTTCCAGATCTGCGCCCATTATCTCATTTACAGGTTGAAGGAATCTAACTGCCACCAGCCTTGTCTTGTGTTTTTGAGAGATGGACTCTAGGAGTTTGGACTTGCCGCGTATTGTAGCAGATATAATCATCTCCGTCCTCTCACGTTGCAATTCATGAGCATCAAGAATGAATTTTTCTTCATCCAGTAAATTTTTGGTGTCAGGTTCCCGCATACTTGAAATCTTGGCAAGCCTTGTCTCAATGAGCAGTGAGATGAGATGGGTTGTAGTTTGGAGTATGGATTCTTTGATTTTGTTTTCCACCCCATCATATTCCTGCTTACTCAAATTTCCAAGCAGTTCTGAGATTGAACGGTAAAAATCCTGATCAAGTTCCTGTATAGAATCACTGCTAGTTTCCCTCAATACAATTCCGTGCAGGGAGTTGAGATCAATCTCTGGGCCAGACATTTCTTACCTAATCCTTAAATGCTGGATGTATTTGTGTTTGATTGAAGCATAAAATTGCCGTACCAAGTCAGCCACGGAAAGGCCATCCAAGTTACGTATTCTCCAGACGAAGTCTTTTCCAAACTACAGCACGAAGATATCCGATTTATTGATTTACAGTTTACCGGGCTTACTGGGCGTTTCCATCACACCACCATCTCTTCAGATACATTTACGCCAGAACAGATGAAGGACGGACTGCCAAAGCTGGATGGTTCATCAATTGTCGGCTTTACCAGCATTGATGACTCTGATCTGCTACTAAAGCCTGACCCCAACACCTTTGCAATCATTCCATGGCTAAAAGAAAACAAGACGGCCAGACTATTATGTGATGTTTACTGGGGCGAAGACAGAGGAAGACTATCAAGGGACCCCAGAGGAATCTCGCAAAAAGCAGAAGAGTATGTAAAATCTCAAGGATTTGATTTTAGTGCCTGGGGGCCAGAAGTGGAATTCTTTGTATTTGACAAGATACACTGGGATGTCCTCACCCCATACAAAGGACAGTCCTATTCGATCGAATCAAAGGAGGCACCATGGAGTCAAGAAGGCTCTGGATATCCAATGGGATTGCAGGAAGGATACTATCCCAGTACGCCGTCAGACACTTTAACTCCATTCAGAAACGAATGTGTCAACATACTTAACAGAAATTTTGGAGTGTTGTGTGACAACCACCACCACGAGGTAGCAACCGCCGGCCAGTGTGAGATTGACATCAAATATGACTATATGACAAATGCGGCAGATGCGGCACAGTCATACAAGTATGTAATTAGGAACGTGGCAGAACAATACGGCAAAGTAGCTACAATGATGCCAAAGCCCATCGCGATGGATTCTGGATCTGGAATGCACGTAAATGTAAGTCTGTGGAAAGGCAAAAAAAACATATTTTATGATCCTGATGATGAAGAGGAACTTAGTCAGACTGCAAGATATTTTTGTGGTGGAATTCTAAGTCATGCAAAGGCACTATCTGCAATCTGCAACCCCACAACAAACTCATATCACAGACTCGTACCAGGCTACGAAGCACCTGCATATATTGCGTGGAGTTCAGGTAACAGATCTGCCATAGTTAGAATCCCAAAACATCTAAAGGGAAAGAATTATGCGCATCTAAAGCGACTCGAATTCAGGGCGCCCGATCCATCATCAAATCCATACCTTGTATTTGCCGCAGTATCTGCAGCAGGACTGGATGGAATTAAAAAGAAGACAGAGCCAGGTGAGCAGATCCGCGACGATATATTTAAAATGACAAAAGCTGACAGACACAAAAAGAAGATCGGAGTCTTGCCAAAAAGTCTGGGCGAGGCACTAGACGAGTTGGAAAGCGACAGAAAGTTCCTTAATCCCATTTACACAAACGACGTAATTGACAAGATAATAGAATTGGAGAGAAGGGATCAAAGGGAGATAGCCATAAGACCACACCCCCACGAATTCTACCTATACTTTGATGTCTAGTCATTGAAAATTTCACTTTTCAATATCTACAAATGGGTGGCAAAGATGAAACTATATCCATTTAGAGCCTGCCAGTAAGCTGGTATATGTAAATTAGAGAGATCCCGACAAGAACAAAGCCGCAAGCCAATAATACCCCCCGACGACCGCGGCTAGGGCCCTGCTCAGACAACAAGCTTTCTTGTATGGCCACATGCAAGTACCGTTTTTTTTCTGCGGCCACAGACTTGTATAATAAAATGCCACCCCCAAGACCGGCAAACAGAGTTACAATCCCCACCACAACGACCACCAAAGTAGAGCCCGATATGAATGGGTGAAAGAATCCCGACAACAATGCAAACAAAACAGCTAGATAAACATACGTAAAGCCAGAGCGCAGTGTTGTAGTACCTGCCATGTATAATTGATGGTTACTATAATAAATTAAGTCTTGGCGGTGTAGAAATTACATCATGCCGCCCATATCTGGCATGCCACCCATTCCCGGCATACCGCCTCCCATACCGGGCATGCCGCCCATTCCTGGCATACCGCCTTCTGCACCCGGTGGAGGCCCGGCAGATTTTTGCGTGGCAATAACATCATCAATTCTCAGAATCATGCATGCCGCTTCAGATGATGCAGAAACTATTTGGAGCTTTACTGCCAACGGCTCAATTATATCACTTGATTTCATATTTGCAATTATACCTTTCATAACATCGATTCCGGTCCATTTTTCCCCCTTGAGTTGTTTGGCACGGAGTGTTGTTAATGTATCAATAGGATCCATACCTGCATTTTCAGACAAGACAAGTGGAATTGATTCAAGTGCATCTGCAAATTTTTCTGCCGCTAGCTGCTCCCTACCCTCAAGGGTCTTGGACCAGCTCCTCAATTTGGTGGCCGCAAAAGTTTCAGGTGCGCCTCCCCCCGCCACTATTGACGGATTCTCAATTACATCCTTTACTACCATCAATGCATCATGAACGGAGCGTTCCACCTCATCCACTACACGTTGGGAACCACCACGCAGCAACAACGTCACGGACTTTGGATGCTTGCAACCTTCTATGAACACCCACTTGTCTTCCTCAATCTTACGTTCCTCAACAAGCTCTGCACTTCCAAGATCTTTCTCAAATAAATCATCCAAATTTGTAACTATTCTTGCACCGGTTGCCTTTGCAAGCTTTGTAAGATCACTTTCCTTTATTCGCCTTACCGCGATAATGCCCGCCTTGGCAAGGTAGTGTTGCGCCATATCGTCAATTCCCTTCTGGCACAGAACTACAGTTGCTCCAGATCCAATTACCTTATCAACCATTGTCTTAAGCATTCTGTTTTCCTCATCAAGAAATGATTTTAGTTGTTGAGGATTTGATATGTTGATCTTTGCATCAGTTTCAGTTTTGTTAATTTCCAATGCAGTATTAATTAATGCTATTTGCGCATCAGTTATCTTTCTTGGCATGCCGCCATGTACAATCTCCTTATCTAATACTATTCCTTGAATTATGGCCGAGTCCTTGATGGAGCCGCCCGCCTTTTTTTCTACCTTGATGTCATCGATATCTACCTGAGCAGTCTGTCCCTCCTTTTCAACTACAGAAAGAACAGAGCTGACAATTATTTCTGCAAGTTGATCAGAGTCTTTTCTAACCAGTTTGGTCTGCATTGATGTCTTGGCAATTTTTTGCAAAACAATCTCGTTGTCTGCGGTGGTTTGCTCAGCTATACTTTCAAGGTACTGTTTGGCCTTTTTTGCAGCTTTCCTATAGCCATCTACAACAATGGTAGGATGCACATCTTGCTCTAACAACGACTCTGCATTTTCAAGCAGTGCACCAGCCAAGACTACGGCAGACGTGGTGCCGTCACCCACCTCGTTGTCGGTGGTTTTTGCAATCTCAACAAGCATTTTGGCTGCTGGATGTTGTACATCAATCTCCTTGAGTATTGTTGCGCCGTCATTGGTAATGGTGACATCTCCTAAAGAGTCAACTAGCATCTTGTCCATGCCTCTGGGGCCCAAGCTGGTATGGATGATCTCAGCAATAATTTTTGATGCTGCAATGTTGTTCTTTTGAGCATCGCGGCCCTTTGTTTCAGAGCTGCCTTCCTTTAGTAGAACTACTGGCATATTACCCTTCGAGGTTGCTTGAATGGCCATAAAACAAAAGTTCTGGATTCCCTTTTTATACTTTGCAGATCAAATATGCTGCTGAATATAACTCAAATTTTATAGACAAATCAGGTGTTGAACCAAGATTATAATCGGTGTTTTTAAATTGGGAAGAGCCAAATGCCGAAATATTGGCAAATACAAACAGAGATGCATATAAGAAGATCTTCTCCAAGCTCAGAGAACACAATAGATGGTTTGAAGACTCGATACCATTGATTGCAAGTGAGAACATTCCGAGTCCCGCAGTCAGGGAGGCAATAATCTCCGACTTTGGAAACAGATATGCAGAAGGATGGCCAGGTGAAAGAGTCTACGCCGGTTGTAAGTATATTGATGATGTCGAGTTTGAATGCATAAAGCTTGCAAGGAAGCTCTTCAAAGCAAAGTTTGCAGATGTGAGACCAATCTCAGGTGTGGTGGCAAATCTTGCAATATATTCAGCTTTTACAGATCCGGGAGACGTAATGCTGGCGCCGTCAATTCCCGCAGGCGGACACATCTCCCACGGCAAAAAGGAACATCATGGGACTGCAGGTCTTGTACACGGACTGGAGATCGAGTTTTATCCATTTGATGCGGCAGAGATGACAATAGATGTAGATGGTACAAAACGCAAGATAGGCGAGCTTGAAAGGCGCGGGAGGCTTCCAAAGATGGCCATGTTTGGCGGCTCACTCTTCTTATTTCCTCACCCGGTAAAAGAGCTGTCAGACTTTCTCAAGAGCTACAACATACACATAAACTATGACGGGGCCCACGTTGCAGGTCTCATAGCAGGTCGCAGGTTCCAAGATCCACTAAAGGAGGGAGCAGACACGATGACCATGAGTACCCACAAGACACTGTTCGGTCCGCAGGGAGGATTGATCCTCGGCTCAAAAGAACATGAGGAAGATATCAAAAAGGCCACATTCCCAGGACTTACAAGCAGTCACCACATACATCATATGGCAGCCAAGGCAGTCGCATTTGCCGAGGCATTGGAATTTGGTAGGGAGTATGCTGCCCAAGTTATAAAAAATGCCAAAGCCCTTGCAGAAGCACTAAGCAATGCCGGATTTAAGATACTAGGCCAAAACAGAGGATTCACACAATCACACCAGATTGCAGTAGATGTATCCGCTTTTTCTGATGGTGGTAAGGTGGAGGCAGATCTGGAAAAATGCAACATAATTGTAAACAGACAGTTGATTCCAGGCGACATTAAGGCAGGACGCAACTACTTTCATCCAAGTGGAATCAGACTTGGGGTGTCCGAAGTCACCAGACTCGGAATGAAAAAGGCAGAGATGATAGATATTGCAGACCACATCAAGCAGGTAATCATAGACAAAAAGAATCCAAAAAAAATACTGCCAAAAATAAAAGCATTCAGGCGAGACTTTCAGAAGGTGCATTATTGCTTTGATGGTAAAATTGGCGCATATGAATACGTGAAATTACGATAATCAAAAGTCTGTAAGAAGTGACTGATCCCCTCCAGACTTGCCAAATACCAAATCAAGTTCGTCTGCCAGCACATAAATTCTGTTTTTTTGGTACTTGCTTACCGGATACTTGTCCACAAGTCTCTTTGCAAGCTTTAGGTATTTTTCCACAGAAGCTCTTGTTATAGTCAAAATTAACTCATGGCCGCACGCACACATTCGGGTGAGCGGTAGCCGCCTGTACGTCTTCCCGCAGGCAGTACATCGAAATTCCTGACCCGCATACGAGCGGAGATTCCCCACAATATCCGGAATAAGATGCGTAGTAATTACATCCGAGACGACCTCTGGCGTATTTACTGCACTAATCATATCAGCATTCCTAATTTGCATATCTATCTTATCTAACATAGAGCCTAATGTGGAATATGCGCTGCGTGATTTGGAGGTAGTCAACGAGGATGTATTATGTGTAAAGTGATATCCGTAGAACTGTTTCTCAGTCTCCAGCCGATATTTTATAAGATCAACTGATGTGACGTCCGAAGCTCTTTGTTGTGTGATGGTGGACCTGAAAAAGTCGAGTGGAAATGCCTTTGTCACCTCCAAGTTGTGTGCCTGCGGCTGGGACTCGTGTGGGAGTACTAGTGGCTGAATTAGTAGGGGGGCGTCCATCAGTCCGCCTATTTTGTCAGAGAGGTACTGCCTTGAGAAGTTAAGCAGTGCATCCATCAATAACATTATCGAGTCGGCATCACCATCTGCATCTCTTCTCTTGGCAGAATGCCAGTTGGGTGTTCCAAAACATACATGAGTGTCCGTATAACCGACAATCCTGCCCACTATTCCCACAGAAGTGTGGGGCGCCAGACCAATAGCCAAGTGCCCCACCAACTCATCAATATTTTTCACGTTGTAAAAGGCCGGTGCTTTGTAGAACTTTGACAAAAGCATATCAATATACTTGCAGGCCATCACTAGATACTTGGCAGCTTCATATGGAATTACAATGTCTTGCATCTTGAGTTCAACCATCTGATTTGGTTCTGAAAGTGGCATACCATCAACATCCACCGTATAGCCGAGTGTCTTCAGCGTATCTACGTTGGTACCTATCCAAGAGGGACGAAAATGTGTAAGTGGGCAGTTTGTGGCATCGAACCTTACCGTACCATCTTTAAAAACAGACAGACCTAGACTCTGCCGAATCACCCCCTTTTCTAAGGGTTCAGGAATCTTGTCTTGACTTATCAACTCTTTAACTCCTTTGAGGGGCTGCTGGGCCCTTATTCCCACCCTCTCTTGGGCCTTCAAGAGCTTGTCTTTGAGTGGAAAGTTCCTATACGAATATGAGATCGTGCGTCTCTTACACCTTTTACAGTGTTTAGATTCCAAAATTTTTCTGCATTTAGGGCAATGAAAAGACACGTGTGTTTTTGTGCCGCATCTCTGGCACTTGATGCCGATGGACGACTCCATGCAGTTGTCACAGACTCTATTCACCACATTGGTGTAAAATGATTCGTGGCGTGATGCCTTGAGAATGTCCCTTGTTGGGCCACCCTTGGTACCTACTGGAAACAACACATGTGTAGGAGGCTTCATCTGCCGGGGGGCGGCCTTTTCAGGTCTTCCAATGCGCACTCCAACAGATGTTGAAAATTTGGGCCGAATAACAATGCCAGACGACTTTGAAATTATATCAGGTACAGGAATGTCTCTTGTTTGTATCTTTTTACAGAATAGTAAGTGATGAAAGATTTTTGCCTCATCACCCTCCAACAAAATGGTGCCATCTCTAACTATATGTTGGGCAGCCAATTTCTCCAGTATAGGCTTGACTTGGGCGTGAAAACATATCAGATTTTCCGTGGCGCTTTGCGGTTCTAGAAGCTGATTCAGCTCCGAGCCAGAGATATGATCCCAAAAATGTAGGTATTTTGGATGCAGTCCAAGGCCAAAGTCAGCAGAGATCTTTAGTGCCTCATCAACTGTCGGCGTTCGGGTGAGGAATTGTTGTAATGTATCATTTTTTGGATCCAAACTGCCAATTTTTTCTATCAATTCAGCAACCCAGAATTCTTCTACATAGCCAGATGGAATCAAGTGTGCATTATTTTCCAAAAAGTCTCCAAACGAAATTAGAATATCACCAAGATGGAGTATTTTCTCAATGTGGCCTTTAAGGGAGATGCCGTGCTGTACATCCTTAATCCGTACCACATCTCCGTTGGTAAGACGCACCGTAGGAGTCTCTATCGAGTCCACAAACGCAACGGTTGCCCCCTTCCCAGGAATGTTGAGTTTAATCTGTGCACCGACCGCAATGGTGTGATCAAGAATTTCGGCAATCACAGGATGAATACCCACGGATGCAAAGCCGGTATTGCATGAACGCCCATAACGCAGCCTAAAACCACCAAGTCTGTTAGGCATGGACAATACAGATCTACCAGTAATCACTTCACGCATTCTTTTTACTGCAGCATCTTCTTGATCATCTCCCATATGGACCGCTCCCTTTAGATCGCTTAACCATTCCCAGCCGTCCAGATTATACAGCTCGATCCTCTTGAGTAGTTTCTTGGCTCTACCAATCAATCCGTCATTTAGGACCCTTAGAGCACCACCACGGACACGATCCGTCTTAATTCTGACCATGCCCTTATGATTGACCACCTCATATGGATCCGTGTCCACACCATCAAGCTCCACGGGGAGATTTGAGATCACGCGTTCAATATCCTCATCCAAGATATGGAACTGGAAGCTGCTTGCCTCTCTTTCATAGATGCGTAGCTCCTCAATGAATCTACCAGTCTCATCATCAAAGGAATTTGCCTGGAACTTTGCCAAGCCCACTGCCTTTCGTATGTGGTCTGCCAACAGCATAGTTACTGCCGACTCTGTGCCTCCTGCAGAACGCATTGGGCCGGCTATAGATACGGAAAGATACTCACTTCCATCCTTATTCTTCTTAATTTTCACCTCACTGATTCCCTGGAGGGGGGCGATTGTGACTCCTTCTGTCACTATGGCAAGGCCTACCCTTACTGCCAGATCTAGGCGCTGTTCTAATGTGGCTTCGGGGGGAGAGTATCTACCCAGTGCTATCTCCTTTGAGAGGAGAAGGGCCGAGAGTTCCTTGCCATTGGTTTTTAGTAGATCCCGCAACGAGTCTACAATGTCAATATCGTGCATTTTGGCGACCCTGTCTGCCAGATCAAACGCTATCTTTGGCTCAATTATACCAGACGAGTCTGCTAGGCTGGACTTTGCCGTAGCGGCATTTTCATAAGTTGTGTGTGTGATAAGGGACAACTCCGAATAATACCTATGGTAGTCATCTGGCATCTCAATGTTGTCGATTCTGGCAAGGGCGCTGTTTTCAGACAAGACAATATCTACTTTTTACTTCTTTGAATTGCTTTTGTTATACCTGCTAGTTTCCCAATACCACCACCTTCAAGAAGGGTTCCAATCACTATTGCGTCTGCTCCTGCAGTAGCTATTGCTTTTGCAGTCTTGGCATCCTTTATACCGCCACCCACCACGAGGAATCCATCAAATGTTTTTCTAACTGCCCTGATCATCTCCGGGGTCACTGTAGATTTTGCGCCAGAACCGGCCTCAAGATAGACAAATCTCATACCTAAGAGTTGTGCTGCAAGTGCATAGGCTGCCGCAATCTTTGGTTTGTCAAAAGGGATGCCCCGTGCAGAGCCTACAAACCACGCGGTGGTGCCTTCCCCGACAACTAGATATGCAGTGGGTAGTGGTTCTAACCCGAATTTTAAGACGCTGGGGGCCCCCAAAGTTTGTGCTTGGGTTATAAAATAGGGATTCTCAGAGTTCATCAACGAGCTAAACAAGATGGCATCTGCGCCTGGCACCACCCCAGTAACGTTTCCAGGAAACAGAATTAAGGGAATTTTGGTGGCGCCTTTAATTCCTTTTACCACACGTGCCATCTCTAATTGATCAGTTGCAGAGGAGCCGCCCACCAATATTGCGGAGGCGCCAGCCTTTTCAATCTGTTTAACCAAGAGTTGTGATTCTGCCAGATTTGATGCTTCTGAGTCAATCAGTGCAAACAACAACGTGTTCTTCTTTTTTAATTCGGAGTTGAGATACGATTCCACTCTCCCTTCGGGCATAAATGAGAGTTTGTAACTGAGTCTTTAAAGTTTAAGTTAAGCTGGTATACAAGTTTGTATAGCTATGGCGGAGTTTGAGGAAACGAATTTTAATAACATTATACGACAAATTATAAAAAAATCGTTGTTTACTGAGAGACAAATTGAAATTATTTTGAAGCAGAAGGATCTTCTTGATGTAGAGTTTTCAATCTCGCGGGGCGCATACTATAGGCAGGTAATGCAATCTAGAGAGAAGATGGTCTCTTTTTTCTATACTATTGTGCTTTTACGCATTCTAGGCATACTTTTGCCTGATGATGTGGATGTGATGGTAAAGCTCTCTGAACAGTTAAGTGTGATAAATGATGGTGATGTTTTCCCAGAAAGAGAGGTAGAGATAGTCAGTGTGATTGACAAGGTCATTCGTCAGGCATGTAATATGTGATGTTATATTGTGATAAGCAAACTCAAAATACTTTAACGTGACAAGCAACGCGTGATTTTCAACCCTAGATGTAAAATAATGTTACACGAAGACAATAAATCACAAGAGAGGAGTGATTATTGTGATGATGGTAGAGATTCCTGACCCAGATGTGATTTTCAGCGTGATGATTGCGTTTCTGGTGGGTCTGGGCAGTCTGCATCTTTACTACAAGATACGGCCGCTTATTAAAATCCAAAAAAGTACAGATTCGGCTAATAAAGAAAGGCTGGAATACTATGAAAAGCAGCTAATCGACATGAAGATCAGGCTCGATGTACTAGATATGCAAGAGAGAACGCAGGAGCCCAAGCTTGATACTAAATTGGGGCAGTCACAGGCAGGCTCCACAGGCAATCCAACAAGTGTCGAGAGCCCAGAGAAGGGATCAAAGCAGGTATTTTCAGCCACGAATCAACCCACAGTGCCAAAATTTGAGCATGGTGGGGTTGTAGAGTATGTGTTGCATCTAATCACAAAAAATGCTATGACGTCACGTGACATACAAGTCACACTAAAACGAAGCAGGGAACACACATCACGTCTTATGAAAAAGTTGTTTGAGGATGGCTATGTTCAAAGAACTCTGACGAAACCTTATGCATATTCCATCACAGAGAAGGGAAAAGAAAAGATCCAGAATGTATGACAAATGTAATCTAGTAGCACTCTGGCAGTTTTTAGGTCTGTCAGCTTTTTGTAATATTTTGATGATCTGGTAATTTTGCCTCAAAAAGAAGGGGTGTGTATATGTTGGCTGCCATAGAGTTTTTTTGGTTCTCCCAGGTCCCGCGTAGACCCTCGCCGGTGGTCCGGAGGTACTGTTTTTAGGCAAATCACCTTACTAAATAATTAATAAACAAAAATATTAAATTATAGAAATTTTAATACAATATAATAATGTCTGTAGAAGCAAACGAGTCCCTTGTACGAATTACATCGGCAGGAACGATCTCCATCCCTAAACAATTTCGAAGATATATGGATGTACAAAAAGGTGATTATGTCAAGTTGGTATTTGTAGATGAACAAATTATCATACAAAAAATCAAAATTTTATAGTTGTGGGTGTTTTTGCCCTAATTGTATGGTCTGATATGTCCACTCGCGCCCCGTTTTGGTTCTATCCATCCTGCCTCTTGCAGAGAATCTAGAAAGATATGTGGAAATTATACTAAGTTTTACTGGCTCGTTGTATTCATCTTCATATTTTTCCAGTATATTTGTAGAGGTGAATTTGTGTGTGGGAAAGAATTTGGTCACAACGTGCCAGATTTTGGAGCCTGTCGAGTCCATATTTGGGGTTTCTTGCTCCTCTATATTCATTAAATCCATCATTTCAAATATTTTAAGTACCTTATCTCTTGTAACGTTGCCCTCTAATTTTATGTCATAGCGGGCGCCGTCTGCATCTTCCATATCAATTCTTATACGCTTTTTTGCCATTGGGGATCTAGTAAATTTGTTGTTGACAATTCAAATGATCTAATGATTTTTGTTAACAAAGTGGTGTGTTAAGTTTGACGGGTATTTTATGCCTATTTATACCAATTTAGGCCATTTTTGTTAACGGTCAATCTGGCAGGTACCCACTCAATTACTGAAAATTTGTGTGTGGAGTGGAAATGAAGGGGTAAAATTAGATTTTAACATTGTTAAGTTGGTTTTTTGTGTGTGGAGTGGAAATGAAGGGGTTATTTTTGCCTTTTCTGGTTCTTTTTTTAACAGAATTTTAACAATCTGTTAAGTTTTTTATTTTAAATAAAAACCCACACACCTATATTTCCACTCTGTTTTTTTAATTTTTTTTATTTTAAAACTAAATTAAATTAATTATAGAATAGAATTACTAGTTTGGTAATAGATAGTGATATGTTATTAGAGTGGAAAACAAGGTGTGTGGGATGAGTGATCCTGTTGATAAGATATTGGATGCAGTAGAAGCTGGCAGATCACTGATAAGAGATCGTAGTATACTACACTTTACTTACATACCAGAAATGGTTCAACATAGGGATCTTGAACAAGAGCAGGTGACTCAGACTCTAATACCAGTTCTGAAACAGGCCAAACCCTCCAATCTACTAGTATATGGCAAGCCAGGCACTGGAAAGACTCTGGTTGTAAAAAAAGTAATAACAAAAATTCAAGAGCGTGTAAAAAAAACCAATTTTCCTATCAAACTAGTATACTCTAACTCAAAAGAGGAGACAACTCTATATGGTTTATTGGTTAGTTTTGGTCGGCAGTTAGATCTGCAAGATAAGGAACTGCCAGCCAGCGGCCTTGCAATTGGTGAGGTGTTTAAGAGATTACTTGCAACAATTGATGAAAAAAAACTTAATGTTATTTTTGTGGTAGATGAGATTGATTATCTTACACAACTAATTAACAAATCTGGCAAAGACATTCTTTATCAACTAACCAGAGCCAACGAAAGACTCAAACATGGTTCATTAAGTCTTGTCGGAATATCAAACAATCTTACATTTAAAGAGAAACTTGATCCAAGGGTTATAAGCAGCTTAGGAGAAGAGGAGCTCGTCTTTCCAAATTACAACACCACACAAATTAAAAAAATACTAGAGATACGAATTCAACAAGCCTTTATCCCAGATTCGATAGAAGAGTCTGCCCTGAACCTATGTGCTGCAATGGCTGGAGGCGAGCATGGGGATGCGAGGCGTGCAATAGATCTAATTCGTGTGGCAGGAGAGATTGCAGAAAGACAGCAGGCCATAAAAGTGACCCCAAACCACGTCCGTGAAGCCACCCAAAAAATTGAGGAGAACAAAGAAGAGGCCTCCCTCAAATCATACCCATTCCACGAGAAATTAGTGATTCTCGCAGTAATGAAGGCCAACGGCTCATCAACAGGAGAGATATACTCTGCTTATAAGGACCTCTGTAAAAAAGTCGGTAGAGACGTACTAGTACAAAGAAGAATTACCCAAATGTTGAGTGAGATTGAACTATCTGGAATAATTTCAGGCAGATTAGTTCATCAAGGAATGCACGGCAACACAAAAAAATACAAGCTTACAGTTGCCTCAAAAACCATTAAAAAGACATTTGAGCAGGAACTAAGCCTGCAGGATATTATCTAATTCTGGATTGTAATTTTTATACAACACCTTCAACGTCTTCAAATTTATCATAATTGCGATGCCCGGATTTGGGATCAAACCGACACTCGTCTGAAAGGGAGTCTGCCTCTGCCACGACCCTGAATTTACCAGCATTATCCCCTTATACATGCCCAACTGCGCCTTGTGTACATGACCCACATGAAAAATATCTGGCACATCATCTATTACCAACATATCTTCAGCCTCTGGCGCAATTGGTGTACGACTACCATAAATTGGGCTTAGATGCCTTGCGCGCAAAAGGTGCCTCATTACATCTGCTGGTCTGTCATAGCTTAGGCCCGGCGTGGTACTTGCAATATCATCTATACTCTGTCCATGAAACATCAACACCTTTACGCCATTGAGGGATATGACTGCAGGATTTCCTACCATAATTATATTCTCTTGCTCCCACAACCCCGCATTGTATTTTTTGGGGATGGCCGGCTGTGGGAGCGCCCGACGTCCAGGATCATGGTTCCCAGGCATGATGAAGATCTTTACATCTTTCGGAATCCCCTCAAGAAGACTCTTCGCCTTTTCCAACTGTTCTTGTACCGTCTGGCAGACCAACTCCCTGTCTTGATTACGATATATTCCCACCCCGTCCACCACATCACCCGCAATTAGTACAAAGCGGGTTCTTCTTGCTACAGGATCAGGGCTTGCCAGCCACGAAACAAACTCTGAGAACTCTTTCTCCATAAAGTACTTGCTACCCACATGCAGATCTGAGAGAAACGCTGCAAACACACTACTTTCTGATCTGCTCGCCTTCCTGTCTGGAACATCTGGTAGAATTATCTCCTTTATCACAAGTCCTGTGCCCTTACCGACCCCGGCCCTTACCATGACGAACTGATCGCTGAGTAGCATGTCGGCCACCTTTTGCACTTCGACATCAAAAATTATTCCCTCACAAGATCCCGTTGGATCCTCTAAAATTAATCTGGTGATGCTTCCGCTGGTATCTTTACTGCCCACCAGCCCACACACATACAAATCGCCTTCTGTCTTTGCGCCCCGCACATCTTTGATCGTCTTTAACATCTTTGCCTCAGGCCGCTCCGAAACAATCTCTTTTAGTTTCTTAAACCTGTCTGCAAAGAGATTCCCATACCCATCAATTCCTTCACCTGAGGTGATCTTTGGTGTCGGGTCTGAAGCTACCTTATATTCTGTCTGGATCTCTCTGCCTTCATTCATACCCAGATGTGCTTCTAGATCATTTCGACTAATTTGAAATACACGCTGCCTTGATTTTTCCCTCACCACATCTTTTATGACCTTTTCAATCTGTTCTGTATCTATCTCTTCAAGCAGCCCCATCACATCAGGATGCATCTGAAATCCCTTGTTCAACGCATAGTTCAACACAAAAGCCAGCTCTTTCTTCAACATATGGTGCTGCGTTCTGCTTTAATTAAATCTGAGCTTACGACTTGTAGAATCTCACCCAGCACGAAAACTTGTTTGCTGTTGGTTAACGGAAAATGTATTGAACTAGGCGGTGAGTTGTGGGTGTAGCTCGCTCTCATTTACGGCTAGCATCTACGCCCCCCAATACATCTCCACCACCAAACTGCCTTCTCATTCTTGAAAAAACATGTGAAAAACGCCCCCCACAACAAGTCCCATCACCCTCAAATAGTGTGATGATGGGAAAATCGCCGTGCTGCTAAATAGAATTGTATTGTTCTTTATCTTCATGGCCATGTTTTCTGCAGCATACCAAGCTGGCTCCATGATTGAGGTATCAGAAGAGGATGCCAAAGAGTTCTTGGAAGAGTTTGCAGATCTGGTAGAGGGCATTGATGGCTTTGGAATTTTTTCCCACAACACAACACTTGCACTTCCAATGTTCCTGCCCGGATTTGGTATTGTGTGGGGACTCTTCTCTGCAACCTCTACCGGATATGCGTTTTCAGCCATATCTAGTATGTCTCCTGCCCTGTCCCATATCCAGCCACTTGCAATACTTTACCTGCTCCCATTTGGCTTAATGGAGCTTACCGCATACTCTCTTGCCACATCAAGGAGCTACATCCTGCTTGTTGCTATAATTCGAAAGAGTGATCTGCGCGTCCTTGTAAAACCTACTATACTAGAGATTGCTATTGTGGTGGGCCTTTTACTTGCTGGGGGATTTTTGGAATATCACATGATTGAGGTTGCAAAGGATAGTGGTTTTGAGTTGGGCATTTAGTGCCCCCCAGAACCCACACAAATCTGTAAGGTATGATAAAATTCAGATGAATAAAGCACCCGACCAATCTCTTTTAATAACTTTTTATTCTAACTTTTGGAGAACATATTATGTTTGACAAACTGAAAAAAGATGAAGGTGGGCTGGCAGAAGATATTGTAGAGAATCAGGAAGTGCCGCAACAGACACCCGAACAGCCAAACCAGCCCAGTGAGATAGGTATTGGGGAACTAATGGGAAAGCGCGCCAGACTAGAAGAGGCAATCGATTATGTGGGACTGATGATTAAAAATTTGAAGGATAAGAGAATCAACCTTGAAAAAGAGATTGAGGATGAATCAGTAGATATTAAAAATTTGAAGGAAAAACTCCAAAAAGTCAGGGAGTACATAGATGAGGAAAACAGAGGCATAAAGGATCTTGCCGACAAGAGACAACGGGTGGAAGGTGAAGCAGATGAGGTTGGCGCTCTAATCAACAGTCTTAGAGACAGACTTGTAGGAATTGATAAGATAATAGATGATGAAGGTGATAGGATTAGGCGCATAAAAGAGCCAAGAGAATCACCAGAAGCTGGTACTTAGAGGAATTTTGTTGTGGTTGTCTGAACATCAGATGGTGTAGACGGGAATCGCTGTCCTATGGAGCTCTCGGCAACGGCTGATGCCTCCTGTAGAATCTTTTCAGACTCTGCATTTGTAGAGTCATCAACACCAAACGCACCCTCACTTGAGAAACTGTCTGTCATGAATCCACCAAGCATTTCTGCCATCTGGTTGATCTCTTGGTCGGCACCAGGCATGAATTTTGCTAGGGACGACTTGAGATTTTTCATTAGGCCCAAAGTTGGCATTATAGTTACTACTGTGTCTCCAAGGTCGTGATATGTGGTCAGCCTCATCTCGATCTTCTCTAGGGCCATCCTAGCATTTCCCAATATTTTTGAAACACTTCTTACCTCTGCCAGCTCCCTTGACAATACCCTACTCGTAGCGGCATCATGAGATTGAGTTGCCTCCACAATTCTCTGGAATATCTTACTGTCTCTTTCATTTAATTTGCTTAGCATGGCATCTAATTTTGTGATCTGCATTTGTAGTCTTTTGATCCCAGTTTGTATCTTGGGTTTTAGTGGACTTTTGGGCTTGAGGGCCTCATTGATCTTCTCTGTCATACTTGGTTGAGGCTGACGAGCCCATTTGTCCTGAAAATTAGTCAATAACTCACATTTGGTAGTTTATACTTAATCCCATATGTGAATATTGGTTAACAGAGCACAAAATTTGACTAACAAACACGCGAATTATCCATCTTCAAATGAGTTGAGCAGGCCAAGCAACACACCTCATTATAGAATAACTTGGCATTCACCACTTGTTGCCCTCAATTCCCGCCCAACTACGGGAATACAGAGATCCAATTGACACGCCCATAAATATGACGCCAACTACGCATCCAAGGACAGGTAAAGGTGAGAGGGTCTTGTCATAGACCATAAAAGACACCGATATTATCACTAGTACCAACCCAACACAAAAGGGCACCTTCATTCTCATATGTCTACACCACTCCATTCAATGAAAATGTGGGTAGGTGTGTATGCTGGGACCCACCTGCCAACGATCTGCCTTTCTCAAACAAACACAAGTGGCTCTCTTCGGCACCAAAGCACAGTCTTCCAAACCCCAACAACAATCACACCATTCTCACACCTCAAAAAAACTTTTTGCCTGTTGGTCTGTAATCTCTTTTGCCCCGATCAAGCAAAAAAGAAGATGAGGGAGACTGAAAGATAAACTCAACACCACACCAATTTATGGAAAGCATACATGATAAATTAGATGCCCACAAAATGACCATCTAAATACACGTCATCGTTATAAAAAATATTGAATTGTTAGTTCTAAAGACACCCACACATTCTCAAACATATTAACATGTATAATTACATGGAAAAAGCGCGGCCTAAATTAATATGACATGTTGCTTGCCATGTTGTGGGAATCTAAACCTGCATCAAATCTATTTTTTTTACCATGAGCCAAGTCGACTGATATAATAAAGGTGACTGGGCAGAATACTTTATGAGAAGGCGCTGGCAAATTATGACAGTCGCAGCGGCCTTGGTCATCGCTTTACCGGTCGCGGTTACCGCCCAAGATGTAGGCACCGTCCCAGTATGGGTCAAGCAGACGGTTGAGTTCTGGAGTTCTGGGCAGGTGGGGGATGCCGAATTTCTTGGCGCCATGTCGTATTTGATAGGGCAGGGAATTATTACGATCCCAGAGTCAGAGCCTACTTGTGAGGATAGATTCAACGTTCATGCATCGTACACTATAAGGACTATTGGATTTAATACGGTTACAGGCATCCTTGTCGGTAACGACAGCCTTGACGAGTCAGTTGAAGCACGCTTGCTGAAAGTCAATGAATCAGAAGGGACAAAATATGATATAGAATATAGAAAAAAATTCATAACAGAGTGTCTTGGAACCACGCCTGAAGCATGGGAAACTATGTCCCAAGCTGACCAACTTAATTTGTATGGTGAAAAATTTGGCTATGAAGCAACCCAAATTATGGTTGCTATTAGCGACCATTATAGAGACACATTCGGGCTGCCGCTGGGGTAGAAATATGGACTATGCTTTGATGATGGGGCATACTACAGACTCTCTAATATTTGTGGGCATATATGTGAGGCGGTTCCTTGCATTCCATCATGTAAAATTTTAATTGGTAAAAGGCAACAGCTTACCACTACAATGTCGCTCATATATAATAAAAAGACAAAAGGATCAGCAGAGACACTTCAACATATGATCAGAAAATTTAAGATCATCTGCACAGGCGGCCAAACCCCAACGTTGAAAAGCTTGCGACATTATTCAACAAAAGAATTGAGTAGTTGAGGTGGTCAAATTACTACAGCAAAAGATCACAACACACACATCTCAAAATCCCAAAAACTACAACGTAAGATAATTCAAGAAACTATCCAAAGCCTGAAAGAGCGGCACTAGATCAGAAAAGGCCCAAACATACACCAAGCTTGATGCTGCCCGTCACAGAAACCACTGCATGCTGGCAACAAGAATTTATCGGCGGCATTGCTAGGATTTATCGATGAATAAAAAAATAATTGTGGGCATGGCCGCAGCAGCCCTCGTTGTGCTGGCCATATTTGTTGCCATAGATACAACACCAAGCAAAACTAACAACCCCGCATTTCACATAACACTTGCTACCCCAACCCTATACAAAAATGGCATTTACTCTGAAAAGATCGTCTTGAATGAAGGCGGACACACCTTCAATTTTGTTCCAAATGGGGACAGCCCAAAGACTCTTGGCATTACGTTGCAGGGCAAGACATTTGATTTTTCAGAAGATTTTATGCTGGTTGGGACGCCACACCAGACAGGAATTTCAGAATATTATACATGGGACTATTCGGGACAGAAGACAATTACAGTTCCAGACAGGCAGCAAGCCCTGATAGAGATTGATCCTAACGGGAATGTGATGGGACCAGTATCTGTGTATATTTTAAAAGATTAGGGGCGTAGCCCACTCACTGCAGAACCTTGAGAGATTTCCTCTCCATGTCAAGGCATGTGCTCTGACTACTTTTTTGTTCTGCTGGGCTACGCAGAATCAGTCGATAGGAATTATATCCATCGGCATCAATTATCTTATTAACTTTAACTATTTAACATTTTTGCTTAAATTTTTTAATAAATTACGAATTTTTTTAAAAGTTTTTGCGTGTAAAGCCATACAACCCCCCCACCAGCCAAGCAAGCTCGTGTGCTTCCTGTTTTTTGAATTTGGAGATACCTACTGATTTCAACCACAACTCTCCATACCCCCATACTTGTACCCAATGCACTGCAAACTACTGCATGTGTAGTTTGTGTAAAACTTTGCCCCACACAACTCCACATGAATTTAATATTGCATAAAGTATTCAAATTCAATGGACACAAAGAAAAAGAAAGCAAAATTGTTTATCTTACTTGGTGTGATCTGGATAGTCGTCACACTGCCTTTGCCATGGGTGATAAATAATCCACTAGTATCTGAAACACAACTCAACATAATTTTAGGAATAGTGGGAATTATGTCAATACCGTTTGTTGTGTTGGGAGTAGTTTGGACACTGAAACCGGAGCTCACCACATAGGTAATATTTTTGCAAGACATTCCCAACCCCAGCCTAGCTCCAGAACTGGAACTGGCAATAAAGGCATCCATAAACGCGGGAAATGCCATTATGGACATCTATAGAGGGAAATTCAACACATCTACAAAAAGTGACGGTTCACCTGTGACTGAGGCAGATCTGAAAAGCAACAAAGTCATTAGAAGCATGCTGTCAAATACACCATACCGCATTTTATCGGAGGAAGATGCAGACAACAAAGAAAGGTTGAAAGAGCAAACCATCTGGATAGTGGATCCACTGGATGGCACTACAGACTTTGTTGAAAAGACAGACGAATTTACAGTAATGATCGCTCTGGTGAAAAACAAGAGACCCGTCTTAGGTGTGATTAATTGTCCTGCAGAAGAGATCGTGTTTGCGGCCCAAGCTGGGCGAGGCGCATTTACGTATTTTGATGGGCAGTGGCGTGAAATGACCGTCTCTGATATTTCAGATATGACAAAATGCAGGACAGTCTGTTCCCGTCACCATTTTTCTGAGAGAGACAAGAACTTTGTAATGCAGTTGGGAATTAAAAGATTTACTCAGGTGGGCAGTTCATTGAAGGTAGGCCGTATAAGTGTGGGGGATGCCGACGCATACATTGCCACCACTAATAAAATGAAAGAGTGGGATACTGCTGCATCTCACTGTATAATACACGAGGCGGGGGGCAGGATGACTGACATGTTGGGATGCAACATCTTTTACAACAATCCGACAGTCACACACCAAAATGGAATTTTGGTCACAAACGGTCTTATTCATGACCAGATAGTTGATGAATTCCGCATATCTAGACTAGGTTCTGCTCCTTAAGAAATCCCAATATCTTTTCGGCACTATCTTCAGGCGGTTCACTTTCCGTATCTACAACAAGATCCGCATTGGGGGGCGCCTCATATGGGTCATCAATACCTGTAAACCCCCTGATCTCGCCCCTTCTTGCCTTGGCGTACATTCCTTTGACGTCTCTTTCTTCACACTTTTCAACGGAGCATTTCACATAACACTCGGCAAACTGGTTGCCGGCATCAACAATCTGTCTGGCGGCCTCTCTATTTTCTATGTAGGGTGATACTAGCGACACTGCACTTGGGACCCCGTGCCTTAACAAGAGTTTTGCCAAATGTGCCACTCTCCTATTGTGTTCATCGCGCCCAGCTTTTGAAAAATCCTTGGGTGAGAACCATTCTCTGAGCTCATCCCCATCTAGCATTGCCAAATTTGGAATATCTTTTTGCAGATTTTTCACAATTGTGGTCTTGCCAGAACATGGCAACCCCGTCATCCATAGAACGAAAGGCTTCATGCGTGGATTTCTTGGACTAACCCATAAAGTTCTTCCGTTATGACCTAAACCAAACCCGTCCCTCAAGAAATTCGATCTCTTTTATCATCTCATCCATTTTTTTGCTAGTCGCCATCACCGACTTGAATTGCTCAAACATGTCTAGTTCTTCCTCTTTTGAGAGCACCTCTGCCTCTGCCTTGTCAAAAAAGTCCTCTTCTTTTCTCATGTGGTCTGCCAAGTAGATAGAATACGTTCGCAAAAATCTTGCCACCGGCTCTCTTACATCTTCACCTCCACCCCACTTTGCTAAATATTTTGAGATCTGCATCGCAATTCTCCTAGAAAACTCGTGTTCTATCATAAGATTCTTGATCTCATCTTTTAGGTGGTCATAACTTGCCACACATGGAAAGTACGAGTCTTCCTCCCTTGAGTAATGAATCGCGTCAAGGAATTCCTCGATTATTTTTCTGATGCGGTTCATATCTTCAAGCGGCACGTGCTTTTCTGCATAAAGATCTTTGTAGCATTTTGTAATTATCTTCTCAAGGCGTTTGATATGCCTGTGATCTTGCCGGAGAAATTCCGTAGCACTCATAGGGCCACTGTCACCACACATGATTTAACTTGTATCTTTTCTTATAACCAACAATCAATGAATCAATCTAGGTTGACCAATTCGGCTTTTATTGTGCTCTAGTAAACTCTAGCAACAATGAATATGATTCTGCTGTATGTATTGGAGTTGATTAGGGGGCAGACTGTAGACCCTCCACCTTCTGAGGAAATTAATGTAGAGTTTGTAATGGAGAATATAATTCGACTCTACGAACTTGCCTCCACCTTATTCATCTATGATGGCGCAGTTGCAGCAGCCCATGTAATCTTGCTTGCTGCGGGAATAGTGATCTTTCTGGGGGTTGCCGGAGAGGCATTCTTTAAGAGGACAGGAATTCCCGATGTGGCATTCTTGATGATCCTTGGCGTAATTATGGGCCCCATCTTGGGGATCATTCAACCCGAGGCGGTAATTCAAGTGGTTCCTTATTTTGCTGCATTGGCCCTGATAATTATAATGTTTGATGGTGGCCTGAATTTGGACATCAAGCACATCATCAAGACGGCCCACTTTTCATTTTCGCTTGCAATTTTCGGCTTTATCTTGTCCGTTGCCATCATATCTTTTTCAGCACATTATTTTTTAGAGTGGGCATTATTGGACAGCATTCTGTTGGGTTCAATAGTGGGTGGGAGCAGCTCTGCAATCGTATTTGGGTTGGTGCGCAACATAAAGATCTCAGAGGAGACCCGATCCATGCTGAGCTTCGAGTCGGCACTAACAGACATTTTGGCCACAATTGTGGCATTTATCTTGTTTGAGGCAGTACTTGCAGGCCATTTTGATCTACAGACACTTCAAGAGACTCTTGGACGCGCAATTGCAGTGGGCCTGATTCTGGGCTTGGGCGTAGGGATTCCGTGGATGTATGTCACTACAAAGCTCTCCAATGTGCAACACGGATACATGCTTACACTGGGAATTTTATTCGTTTTGTTCTTTTTAGCAAATTCATTTGGAGAGTCTGGAGCACTCACCGCCTTGGTATTTGGCTTGATGTTGGGAAACAAAGGTCGCCTTGCAAAGCTACTTCGATTCAAACTACCCAAGATAGAGTCCGACGATCCAACACACAACCAGCTGACATTCTTGGTGAGATCATTTTTCTTTGTATTTGTTGGGCTTATGGCAAGCTTTGGACAGCTTGAGTATGTTGTATTTGGTGTTGTGATTACGGTGTTGGTCTACGTTGGTAGGGTGGTGACAGGGAAAATAATTCTGACCGGCAGATTTTCCAAGCTTGATAGAGCCGTGACCAACTCAATGATTCCTAGGGGCCTGGCCGCAGCAGTACTTGCCACGTATCCTATAACTATGGGACTTCCTAACGCAGAAGCTTATCCACAGATAATCTTCTTTATCATATTGTCTTCGGTAGTGTTAACTACAATCGGCCTTGGCAAGTCAAAGAATATACCGCCACCTGAATTTATGGAGGGCGGCTTTGTAAAGCCCCCGGGCAACTCTGCCTCTGGAGATGACTCACAAGGCGGCAACTCCTCACGCGAGACTGTCACGAAATAGTATATTAAATAACCACAATTAATCTCTTGATTTGCCTATTTTTCAGATTCTTGTATTTGACGGCAACACAGAATAGCCATAAAATGTATGTTGTTCTAGAGATAATCATGCAAGTTCTGCTTGTTGTCATATTTGGGATTGCCGCATTGGGTGGAATATCTGCAGTCTTTGCACAGACCATACAGCAGACCATGGAGGGAAGTATGGATGTTGAGATCATGTATCCTGTTGAAGTACTAGTTGGCAGGGATGCTGTAATATCCATCCTGATTAAAAACAATGGGTGGGAGGACAAGCAGGACATCCACTTTGAATTTTCCAGCAATGATGGCAAGTTGATGGCAGTGCCTGCAGAGATTACTGTAGAAAAGATATCCAAAGGCGGCTCGCATGGAAGTAGTATTGATGTATTTGTGGCAGCTGATACAAATCCTGGGACAAGTTTTCTGAACGTTAGATATTCTCAAACATTGGTTGCAAACAACGAGACACCACAGGATCCAATATTCAGTGATATAGCAATACCAATCACACTAAAAGAGTTACCAGAGGTTGCAATATACACCAAAGCTCCTGAATCCATCTTTGCATCCGCAGAATTTCCATTGGAGGTAGAAGTGACATCCCATGATGTAGATATTAGAGATGTCAACATCAGTATAATTCCGCCTGATGATGTGGGATTTAGAGGAGAAACTCTCCACACATTCTCAATCATAAAAAAGGGTGAATCCGTCACAGCTTCCTCACGTATAGTTACACCACCTCAAGAGATCAATACCGAATACCGGATTCCTTTTGGAGTTGTCGTAAAGTATGTTGATGATGTGGGGGAAGAAATGATCGACTCTGAGACGATATCTCTGGTGATGCGCCCCCGAGTATTCATGGAGCTTACAACGGAGGGGGGCTTGTGGGTGGGAGATTTCTTTATTGCTCCATATGTCTCATTGGGAACTATAATTGGCATTCCCACAGGAGCTCTGATCACTTTGCTGATAAGACAAAAAACAACACAACGCAAACGTAAACCAAAAAGAAGAAAATGACTGATGTAATGTGGCCGCGCCGCATCTAGTATGAACTATTTGCCAATTCACTTAGATGGCCTGATGTGACTCTTGCCAACTATGAGGGCACCAGCATTCAGTGATTTGATGGCCCACGATGAGATGAGTTGCTTAACTTTACACCAACTAAACCACCCAAACTCGAGATAACTTGGAAGGAAGTGATCACAGTATGACAAGAAGACGGGGTGAGAGAGGTAATACAATGGCACTGGGTGGCTATGGATGATATAATTCAGTGGCAGTCAACGGCCTAGTCGGGCTGAGCTACCCGTTCTACGACAAAGAACCAACAAACAAAAGGCAGCACCCAGACGTATCAAACTGAAGAAGATCCCACACTCATTCAATTTTTCCTTGATGCTGTGGTGCAAGGGTCTGTTTTTGGTCTGGACTTGTATGCAGTCAACAAACTTCTAACTGGTATGGACATTTTCACCAGAGGTAAGATCATCAAGACATTAGAACTTGCAAGACCTGCATCAGTATCATTCCCCGTGAGGATGCTCCCAGACACTACACTGTTCGAGGCACTGGATGACTGAATACCGATGCTCACCGTGCGGGAGCATGGTAGGCCAAGAACCGCGTAACGGTGGGACTACCGATCTGCCCGTGCATACTGAAGATGGACAAGTGTGCTGTCTGCGGGACGTATGTCGGGTGGCAGCGCGGTCTTCAGATCAAGCTTGACTACAAAGGCCGCTGCAAGACATGCGCCGCCGTCGAGGAAAAGAGGAACATGGACAAATTACTAAAGCATAAGAAACATTAAGACATGTGTTGGTTTTTAACCGTGAAAACACCAATTCTCATGGCAGTTATAACTGCAGTTGCCTTGACATTATTCCTATCTACAGCAATGGCACAAGATCCAGGCACAGTTCCAGCATGGGTGAAACAGACAGCAGAATTTTGGAGTTCTGGACAGGTGGGAGACAGTGAATTTCTTGGTGCTGTATCATATCTTATAGGGCAAGACATCATCACAGTTCCAGAGCCAGAGCCTACTTGTGAGGAGAGATTTAATAGTCAAGTATTGCACGATATGAAGGCCATTGGAATTACTACGGTTACATACATCATTTTCGGTAACGACAGCCTTGACGAGTCAGTTGAAGCACGCTTGCTGAAAGTCAATGAATCAGAAGGGACAAAATATGATATAGAATATAGAAAAAAATTTCTAACAGAGTGTCTTGGAACCACACCTGAAGCATGGGAGACCATGCCCGAATCTGAACAATTCGATTTGTATAATGAAAATTTTGGCCCTGAAGAAACTGTAATCATGGTTGCAATTAACGACTATTACCGTGCCATATTTGAGGAGATGTAAGTGTTAACCTCGTGCCTAGATTTTTACCATTCACGTGAATTTTTTTGTCCCATCTGATCCAAATACTAAAAGCTGACATACGCGGGAGTTTGTTGCATAACTTGGCATATTTGAGCATGTCTTGATCTGGCAGTATAGACTAGATCATACCACGATACATCTACACTTCTATTACTTGTTGCCACTTGTTGTACTGAGCCATCCTCAGTTTAATTTCCTGTACCAT
>CAZIHR010000002.1:0-14230 GCA_964538885.1 uncultured Nitrosopumilaceae archaeon | reverse complement strand
AGCTCGGCGGCAGATATGTGGGTGGTAAAAAATTCCACTACTACGTCGGACTTGTCCTGTGGGCTACGTTTCTTATTCATGTTCCAGTTACAGTCTCCTTCGCCCTTAAGCATTCGGTTTTTATCGGTCTCATTCTAGCTGTGTCCCCACCAATACTGCCTGCGCTCTCTGGGCGGCAGGAACTGGAGAAGCTCGTCGTACGCCCTGTCATAGTGGGCTATCCGTCCGCGGGTATACTCCAGGGCCTTGATCACGTTGTCCGTCTTTGCCTTTGATGGATCGTTCTTTGGTGAGATGTACATGGACCTGGAGCCTGCCTGGAAGTAGAGGTAGTCGGCCCCGCTTTGCGTGGCGGCCGTACATACTGCGGGCCTACTTTGACACGCAGCTGCTGATCGCCGAGTCCAAGGGTAGGATTGCCCACGACTTTCGCGTCTTCTTCATGGGGCACAAGGGATCCATGGAGGCAAGATACACGACCAACAAGGGCGTGCTGCCTGAGATGCTGGCCGCGGAGATGCGCGAGTCCTTTGCAAGATCCGAGGAGTTCCTGGACTTGGAGGACGGCGCAGCGGCGCACGCGGATTTGCAGACAGCGCAGGATCACAAGCAGGAGATGCACGACATGATACAGAACGCGACGCCAGAGCAGGTTGGCCTGATGCTAGAGGCGCTAAGGCGCGCCGGCAACATGCAGGGCCAGACTGCAGCGACGGCGGCGGCGCAGACAATGCCGGCAGACAGACTGTTGCTGATGCAGACACCGCAGAGCGCCTGATCATGTCCAGCGCGTGGACGTTTGCAGGCGTACTGCCAAACGGCAAGGTCGTGCTGCAACAGATACTACGACAACAACAACCAAAACCGCAACCAGGGCAACGCCCGCACGCCACGCAGCGGCCGCAAAAACGCAAAGGGCCCGACACAGGTGCTATGGCGGGCCCAAAGGGCTTCGATCCCTTGACCATTGGATTAGAAGTCCAACACTCTATCCATGCTGAGCTATGGGCCCGAAAAATTACGGGCATGCCGTTATTTTAAAGATTTACGAAAACCAACAATTTCGAATCAAAACCATATCGTATTGCAGTCCTATCTAATTTATGGAATTCCTTATGTGATATTGTGTGTGATTCGCCCGAGTCACCATTTTACTTTTGTCCATCTCCCACCACTGTCCTCTCTTTCCATCTTGAAGAGAAATTGTTGTGCATGTCCTGCATATGGGCCAAAATATTCAACAATCTTCTTGTGTAGTATGTTATACTGCTTGTCAGTTAAAGTCTTATTTTTTATATCAAATTTGCTGGGATAGTGCCTTTGCAAAACTCTTATCATCCACCTATCAAGTGGAAACGCCTCTGACTTGTCAAGTGAGAACAAGAGTATGCAATCTGCCACCTTGTTTCCTATACCAGGTACAGTACACAACTTTTGCTTGGCATCAAAATAGTTTATACTTTTTAGCTCCTCAAAGTCAATTTTGCCATCTGTAACCATTGATGCTGCCTGCTTGATGTATTTTGCGCGGTAACCAAGCCCACATCTTCTAATTGTATCTATGTCGGCATCAGCAATAGTATCAGGTTCAGGAAACAGGTGGAATAATATGCCGTCAAAATTTATCACATCTCCGAACTTGCTGCATATTGACTCTAGACACGTTCTGATTTTTTGAATGTTCGAGTTGGCAGAGGCAATAAAAGATAGATAGCACTGGAACGGATCCTGTCTTGGCACACACAGTCCTGCATATCTGGCAACTACATCCTTCATTATCTTATCTTTTGAGATGGACTGTACAATCCTTTTGTGTTCTTTGTACGTCCTGAAAAAATTTGGCTCTTTTGGCTCATACAACTTGACAACTCTGGTACTATCACATTTGAGGACATTCTGTCCATTTATGCCGTACCAAAATTCTCCATGTCTTTTCCACAAGAAGAGCTGGCCACTATTTATCGTAAACTCGACGTTGATCCCGTCGTGCTTTAGTGATTCAGACAGGTACAGTATCACCCGCGGCGGGTGCGTGCGCATCTAGTCCAAACTCTCTACCAATCTCCTTGGCAAATGTGGTGCACGAGTCCGCGTCCCCGTGGACCGTAATTACTTTGGGATTTCCTTTTAATCTCCCAATCATCTCAAACATCTCACTTCTTCCAGAGTGCCCAGAGAACTCGAATTTTTTCACTTCGGCAGAGACGTGAAGCTCTTTACCTCTAGTTGACACCTTTCCTGTATCTAGAAGCTTCTTTCCTGGTGTGCCTTCTCCTTGGTACGATACCAATGCTATACCATTCTTACTTTCAAAGGCAAGCTGCTGTAGATAGTATACTGCATTTCCACCCACCAGCATTCCTGCCGGAGATATTACCACACATGGTTCCTCCAATGCATTCTTTCTCTCTCTGTCCTGTCTTATGGCTACGGAATTATTTATGGCATCAGCAAATACTTTCGGATCTCTGAGGTATTGCGGGTGCTGAAATATGATATCATTTACTTTTAGTGCCATTCCGTCCATAATTATTTTGTGCTTAAAGTTGGCATTTCTAAATATGCATGCAATCTCTTGTGAGCGTTCCACCGAAAACGATGGCACAAATAATATTCCTTTTCTATCCATTACTTCATTTGCAAAGTCGATTAAATCTGTCTCTGCTTTGCGCCGCGGCACCTGTTCGGACTGCGAGTATGTGCTTTCAGTAATTACCAAGTCGACCTCACCTATATCCAGATCCGCCTCGCGTAACATTCTTGATCCCGACACCTTTATGTCGCCCGTGTAAAAGATTCGTTTGCCACTCGACTCTAGCAGGACGGTGCCGCCACCAACCACATGACCTGACTCTCTCAGCTCAAATGATACATCACCTGTTTGTACTTTTTCTTTGAATCCTATGCCTTTTGCATTTCTCATCATGTTGTTTACCTCCTGCAAATCAAAAGAGTGCGCATTCTTTTCAATTTTCAGCATATCTTCAATCAGTAACTTTGAGAGATCAAATGTTGGCGGTGTGGCATAGACATCTGTATCTCCGCTCACAAACAGCGAGGGAACATTCCCAGAGTGATCTAGATGTGCATGCGTCACCACTATACCATCAAGATCCTTCGGCTTTACATGCAATGGGTATTCTGGCGGTATGCCACGTCTATTTAAAAGCACTCCATAATCCAGCAGTACATTGGTACTGTCGGTGCTTACCAAAAACCCGGATCGGCCCACCTGATACGCGGCACCTAAAACCTTCACTTTCAAGAAATTTTCTGTAATTCGATCTACGTTAAAACCTTACCACTAGGGGATCTATTTATTATACATACTGCGGAATCTACAAAAGCTTTAATTAATGCAACTAGAGATCCGATCCACATGGGAAGAAGCTTTCAAGAGTGGCTACAACAACAGGATCAGAGCATAGTCGCCAAGACACGTTCTGGCGATGAGGCAAACAAGCCGCTTCTTAACCAAATTAACTGGATTTGGGTGCATAACTTGATGAATCAGAAAGCAGATCTGAATCCGTCTTCGGCTGAACTGCTTGACTGGGTAACATCTGGCCAAATCGACGCAATGAGAAAATAAACGTGCAAGCACGTCACCTTATTGTTTTTTATCTACTATCTCATATTGTGCCTGTATGTAATTCTGAGTGATCATACTGGATATGTATGCAAGATCGTTCTAGCTGTATTGGTCATTACTTTACATATTGGCGCATCAATTTCATAACAGGGTTATGCATTTCAGTTATAGTTTAAATAGTAATCAAGCTCATTTGATTATGTAATGCCAATAGCAATACTTCCAGACATCGACGAGCAGAGATGTATCGGATGCGCACTATGCGTTGAGATCTGCACATCTCTTGGTCCAGATGTCCTTCGAGTGAAACCAGTTGAAGGCTGGAAGAGGGGTAAGGCATTTGTCTTTTACCCAGAAAGATGCATCTCTGATGGCGCATGCATAGGCGTGTGTCCAACAAAGTCAATCTTTTGGATGAGACCAATGAATTATACTGCTGGGCAACCAGTACCTCTTCACAAAAACGGTGTCTTCGTCAATGGTTGGGCAGAAGACGCGGCACTCTGAGCCCCTACTTCTTGCACACTTTTTTTTCTTTTAATGATCTTTTTCTGATGTTTGCTGGGATCTTTTTTGTATAGTATTTTAGAAATTCATCACTGGTATCATAATAGATCTCTGCAAATTTATTGTTCTTAAAAAATTTCATCCATGCCTCCTCAAACAGAACAAAGTCGCTCGGCTTGTGCTGAATTCTGGATGCCTCACGGTGTGCTGCTGGAAAGAGATCCGATACCTCAAGTGGAATTACACCTAGATGTGGACTATACTGACATACTTGAATGTCGCTCATATCTCCAAATTTGTCTTTGAGTGTCGAGTATTGTGTGGACATGTATGCTGGTCTTGTTGTCGATTCACCTAGTATGATCAATCTTTTTTTCTTTGACTTGAATTTCTCCACCATTCTACGAAAGTGCCACACCTCTGGGCGGAACTGGTCTATACCATCATACAAGAAGATGGCCCTCTCCTTGAATCTTGGTGTCGTTTCGGCAAAGAACTTTGTATTATTTGTAAATATCTCTATAACTTCAAACAGTCTTGGGTGTGCCCTTGCTTTTTTCATTATATATTCCCACAATCTTCCCTCAAATATTGCCTGCTTTACTTTATCGACCTCGTTTTTTATGGTGTATAAATTATGTATGGCAATATGGTTGATCATCTCCTCTTTGTCTGCCTGATATAGCTCCTTTGGTGTGTATGCTGTACATATATCACAGTTGCATGGAAATACAGCTATGTCCTTTATGTGTCTGGTACCATCTTCTGTTATGTATCTACCATGTTTTGCATATAGCATGTATGATGCAGAGTCAAATGTGTCGCATCCTAGAGCAACTGAGAACGGTATGGTCAACGGATGACCTGCACCAAACAGGTGCAACGGAATGGAATGAGGCATGTGTCTTTTGGTTGTTATGATCATCTGTGCAAGCAACGCATACTCGTATGACTCCATAAATTCTACCGGACTTCCAAGTGCCAGCATCTCAAATCCAATATTGACCAAATCTCTTGTGGATTTTTTTACGAGCTCTAGATGCTCCCCCCCCTGTATGGGCCCCATCCACACCTGTCCACTACCCTTGCTCTCCTCAAAGGCATCTCTTGAAACAGCGAGTGTATGTCTTACAAACTCGCTTGCTTTTTTTTTGGAAAGGCCGAATCCTGTCGGCTTGTCAAGAGGTACTGCAAAGTCTGTCTGTATATTTCTTTCAAATTCTGCCATGGCATCGGGAGTCACATCGACATCGCCGTATTCCAAAACTTGATACCCGCCAGAATCCGTCATGACGGCACCATCAAAGTCTATTATACTGTGGATTCCTTTCTTGACTGCCTCATCACCATACCTGAGCTTTGTTATGTATGCGTTTGTGATTACCATGTTGAATCCCATCTGCCTGATCTTTTTTGCTGGTATGGTTTGCTTTACAGGATGTATTACAGGCACATATGCCGGTGTCTCTATTTTGCCGTGGCCCGTGTATAATGTACCTACTCTGCCCCTCAAATCACTCTTTTGAATCTCAAACAATTCATTATGTCACATTTTATCCTACCTCATAATCCTTCCTGAAATCCAGCCAAGAAATCAAGATATCACACATACTATTCGTAGAACTGTCAGCAAAGTTTTGTGTTGGCACATTTAATATTGTGGGTAATCTACTAGAACCTAATTTTACATGCCTATTTCAAATGTAATCTGTTTATTTAATAGGAGAAAAATTTGGCAAGATCACCATTTCTTGCAGTAGTTTCGAGCCAATCCACATTGGAGTTGCCGCCTCTGCCACATATTACATCAAATACTTTCTGTACTGCCGTGTCTGCATCAGATATGTCCACCTGCACTACCATATCCCCAAATCTGACTTTGGCATCGTAAAAAATCACACCAAGGATCTCGCTTGCGGCATTCTCCATACATTTGGCATCAGAGTATCCTCGATTCTTGTATGTGGTAAGCAAGTCATATGGATTTCTTCGTAGTACTATTACCAGCTTTGTCTGTTTAGGATATAGGATGTATGGTGCTAGGTGGCCTACCACCAAGCATGATTTTTTCAATCTATCTTGTAGTATCTCTTCCAACTTTGATACATCTACGTCGGCAGTCTCCCCATCATGCTCAAGCAATTTTGCCTCTTCTGCAATGCAATTGATGTCGACCATCTGGAGTTTTATCTGCGTCATGATTTTTTCTGCAATCATATGTTTCCCGACACCCGGTGTCCCCGTAATTACTATTGACATTTAGTATACGTTCTATTTTGTATGATTAAACATTTTATGAATACTAATAAGTCAAGTTAGATTATCTGGAAATATGCAAATCGGTCTTCTCGGCAAAGCCAACGTGGGGAAATCAACATTTTTTTCTGCTGCAACTGAGACTACAGTTGCCACAGGAAATTTTCCATTTACTACAATCAAACCTAATGTGGGTGTTGCATATGCACAAACTAACTGTGCATGCCGCCATTTTGGAATATCTCATCAGAACCCACTGTGCAAGAATGGTATACGTTATGTACCTTTCAAGCTGATTGATGTGGCAGGACTAGTTCCAGGTGCACACGAGGGCAAGGGGCTTGGGAACCAGTTTCTTGACGACGCGCGACAGGCCATGGTACTCATACATGTAGTAGATATTGCAGGTACGACAGATATACAGGGTCAACCTGTTCCAGTGGGAAGCCACGATCCAACAGAAGATATCAAGTTTGTGCAGGACGAGTTTGACTATTGGTTCCTTGATATACTGCAGAGAGACTGGGATAAAATCACCAGAGAGATAGACCAGAAAAGGGCAAGACTTGTAGATGGTATCGCAAGACGCTTTGCAGGTCTTGGAATCGACGACCGCCAAGTTCAGGAATCATTACAGAAATCAGAACTAGCATCAAGGAATCCCAAAGAGTGGACAGATTCAGATATACTTGAGTTTGTCAGGGAACTGCGGAGACAAACCAAACCAATCATAATTGCCGCAAACAAGGCAGACCTTTGTACTGATCTTGACATACTTGACAAAATATCTACGTCCGCAATACCGTGCAGTGCAGAAGCAGAGCTGCTACTACGCAAGGCAGCCAAATCCGGCATGATAAATTACACCTCTGGAGATGACAAGTTTACCATATCTCAAGATGGGGCGATGTCGCCCCAACAAGAAAAAGCATTGGAGACTGTATCTGGCATACTCGGAAAAATCACCTCTACTGGAATTCAAAAGATCTTAAATGCCGCCATATTTACGCAGCTCAACTATATTGTTGCATACCCAGTAGAAGATGAGACCAAACTTACAAACAAGGATGGTGATATACTGCCTGATGCAAAACTTGTTCCCAGCGGCTCTACTGCCAAGGATCTTGCCACCTTAATTCATGCAGATCTTGCCAAGGGATTCCTACATGCAATTGACTGCAAGACCGGACAGAGAATCGGCAGCGACCACATACTACATCATGGTGATGTAATCAAGATAGTTTCCACATTGAGCAGAGGATGACATGTTAGGACTGGGAATTGAGAGCACGGCACACACGTTCTCTTGTGGTATAATGGAGCAGAAAGGAAGACGGCAAAAAATTCTATCTGATGTACGGAAGATCTATCGTCCACCTGATGGTGAGGGAATTCATCCTAGGGAGGCATCGCGCCATCATGCTGATGGTGGCCCGTCTGTTTTATCTGAATGTCTCAAGGAAGCGGGTGTGGGAATCCGAGATCTTGATATAATATCGTATGCGGCGGGGCCTGGACTTGGTCCCTGCCTCAGAGTGGGTGCTGTGATGGCACGCTCCTTATCATCCTACTATGATATACCGATTTACCCTGTAAATCATGCTGTAGGTCATATAGATCTTGGAAAAATGCTCACTGGTGCAAAAAATCCTTTGGTCCTTCTTGTATCGGGTGGGCACACCATGCTACTTGCATTTCTGTATGGTCAGTGGCGGGTATTTGGAGAGACACTGGATCTTACGTTGGGACAACTCCTTGACCAATTCGGACGTTCAATTGGCTTTGCATCTCCGTGCGGACAAATAATTGAGCGACTCGCATCAGATACATCCAACTATACCTCACTACCTTACTCTGTAAAGGGAAACGATGTGTCCTTTTCTGGACTTTTGTCGGCAGCTAAATCTGTTGCAAAAAATAGCAAAAGTGATGCTTGCTTCTCCTTACAGGAGACGGCATTTGCAATGATTGGCGAGACTGTAGAGCGGGCCCTCTCCTTTACTGGAAAGAGAGAGCTCATGATTGTTGGTGGTGTTGCAGCAAATCAACGACTCTCTAAAATACTGCAGCAAGTATGTCGGAGACACAAGAGCAGATTCTTTGCAGTACCACTCAAGTTTGCAGGTGACTGTGGGAGCCAGATATGTTGTACCGGGCTCTTGGAGTCACAGGTCAGCTCTGGCACGACACTAGAAAAAACATTTGTCTCCCAGTCGTGGCGGCTTGACTCTGTACGAATATCTTATTGATTGTGAGACTCTTTTAATGCGGCATCTATTTTTTTGAGCCAGTCTTTTGTGTTAAAGACACCAAACTTGAATGTCTTCTCTATATCATCACTCTTTGCAGTAAAGCATACTTTTTTTATCAACAGTCCCTCCTTCCATGTCTTAATTACATCACTTAGGGACACATCCACAACCGTATCGCCAAACTGCTTGGAAAAATCCATCATCCTTGACTTGGTCTTGTCAAATGCCAGTCTTTTGTTGGTCAATGTAAGTATTCCGGCACCAAGATTGTCTTCATTACAGTCTTCCTGTTTTATACGCTTTTCATCCTTATCCATATAGACACCTTGGCAACATTTAGGTTATAATTTTACTGGAATTTCACTAGTGTGAACTAGTATATTCATACTCAAATTGGAACAACTAAATTACAACTGCTTTATCTATATTGTATTGTGAAGCTGCTCAAAAAAGGTGCTGAGGCAGACATTTATCTGATAAATTGGAATGACACCAATTTGGTACTCAAAATTCGTAAAGCAAAAGACTATAGGAATTCACTACTTGATCTCAAACTCCGCAAGCAGCGCACCATAAGAGAATCCCAGACACTCTCCCACGTCAAATCGATTGGAGTCCCGTCCCCACTGGTGTATTTTGTCAACCTTGAGGAATACTCGATAACTATGCAACATATTCCTGGCATACCTATACATGATCTGCCAGACTCTGATATAGTCATACTCTCAAAGAAGATGGGGAATTTGGTAGGACTCTTGCACCAGAATGGTATAATGCATGGTGATCTGACTACATCCAATTTTATCCACTTTGATGGTGTGGTATATGTGCTGGACTTTGGCTTATCTCAGAGGACGACTAGGCCAGAAGATCATGCAGTAGACTTGCGTCTCATAAAGGAGACACTTAACAGTGCACACGCGGCCATCTTGGATCCCTCATGGAAGAACTTTCTTGCCGGATATGGGGCCGTGGTGGGTGCCAAATATCGTGACAAGATAACAGATCTGGTCTTGGCAATTGAGAGTCGTGGGAGATATGCCAAAGTTGTATGATGTGTACTTTGCTTCTTCTAATTCAAACAAGTACAGGGAGGCACGCGCCATATTGGCCCATTTTGGGATACAGCTGGGCTATATGAGGTGTAAACTGACTGAGATCCAGTCTTGTTCTCTACAAAAGATCGCACACAGGAAGGTACAGGATGCATTTGAGAGATTCAAGTTGCCTGTATTGGTGGAGGATGCGGGACTCTTTATCGACGGGCTTGGCGGGTTCCCCGGTCCATTCTCTTCTTACGCGTTTCACAGTATAGGCAATGATGGTATACTGCGTCTGCTCAAGAGATCTAGGAAGGCAGAATTTGTCTCTGCGGTTGCATTTCATTCACAATTCAAATCAAAGATATTTTTGGCAAAGATTTCTGGGCGCATTGCAAGAATCCCAAGAGGTGTGGGATGGGGATTTGATCCAATATTTGTACCGCAGGGAACATCAAAGACTTTTGCGGAGCTGTCCAACAAAGATACAATCTCCCATCGGTTTAAGGCATTGAAAAAATTTTCTAGTTGGTATACGCGTACCCGGAAATCATGCGGTTGATGGGTCTCTGATTATTTTGCAGTACAACTATTCTAGATATTATACTTTCATCCATTATGGAAAAAATCCCACTGCTTTTGGCAATGCCGTTACTTATTTTTCTTACTTCATCCATCTCCAACATGTTTGCGTGTTCCAATCTGTTTGTGGATCGACCCACATGCATGTATGACTTTACTTCGATAAAGTGTGGGCTGGCATTCTTCACCATTGATGCAAATCGTGGAATCATCTCCTGCATATCGTTGTAGTTTCTTATCAGGGTGATTCTCAGAACAGTTCTGGTATCTAATTCCTTTAGCATGCTCAATGTTCTGTTCCATCTCTCCCACGAGTCTTCATATCTTGGTCTGTTAATCTTTATGAATGACTCATAGTCTGCAGCATTGGTGGAAAGATACAACTGCGTGGGTAACGCGTCCTCATTTTGCAGTCGACATATCATGTCTGGTTCCTGTCCGTTTGTCACCAAAAATATCGACTTTGTGGATTCAAGTGACCTGAGATATCTTATCAGCTCTGGAAGCTTTGGATACATGGTGGGCTCACCAGAGAGAGATATTGCATAGTGGCTTGGCATCAGGGATTCATCTAGTAACTGTTTGTCGCTTCTTGTGTCTCCATAGTGCCCCATGATCAGCTTCCTTCGCTCATCCATCAGTCCCCTTACAATCTCTTCTGGGTTGGAGACTCTTTCTTGCTCCATCTTCATCGAGTCGTAAAATTCCATGGGTCTCCAGCAGTATATGCAGCGATTCTCACAGTGCATTCCGGCAGGGGAAAATTCCATGCATCTGTGAGTTGAAATTCCGTAGAACTTGTGCTTGTAGCAGCTTCCCTCATGCTTGAATGATTTTTTCGTCCAATGGCATAGTTCCACAGTAGAGTGGCCAGATACACCATACTTTGCTTTTTTCAGCTGGTGTGATGTGCTGGGCTTTATACGTATAAGTTCATCATTGTTTACCACTTCGCCTGAACAGCTCATTAGTTGGAAATTTTGCTTTGGTTTACTTAAATTGATCGAGGTGATATGAAATCATATAATTTCGAAAAATTAACAGTTTTTTCCTCCTTTTAGTGAAATGAAATGTATTACTATACTATCAAACAAGATTCGAGTTGCTCGAATAGTTTGACTAGATTGCGTATATCTGGATTATCCATATCATACTGCAGGATGATGTGTATGCTTTATCGATCTATAAAGTCATTTTATTGAATGCAACTGGCACCATTTGATTGGCATCGATGATATCTAATTTTTAGTATAGATGGCGGGATCTTGTGTTACATTTAGTTTAACGGGTTTTTATAGTGAGGTTTAATAACTGGATTCCCAAGATAAGTTCAGAGCTTGAAAAAAATATACATGTTTTTCTTCACATTCTTAATTGTACCCGTACTGGTGGCTGGCATCCCCTCTAATACTGCATTTGCAGAATCTGATGTTGATCGTGATGGCATTGTTGACTCTATGGATAGTTGTCCGCATATGCCCGAGGATCACGTGGGGACAATTGATGGTTGTCCATCTACTTTTGTTCCGTGGTATGATGAGGACTATGATGGTGTGGCGGATCATCTTGATTTATGTCCCAACTTGAAGGAACGATACAACAAATTCCAAGATGATGATGGCTGCCCGGACTTTGTGTCTGGCACTGACATGTCTGGCATGCCTGATACTGATGGTGATGGATTTGTTGACAAGGCGGATCGTTGTCCGACCCAGCCGGAGACCTTCAATGGTGTGCTTGATAGGGATGGATGCCCTGACAAGCTCAACACATCTTCTGACATGGACAAGGACGGCATTCCTGATATGATGGACAAGTGTGTGATGGTTCCAGAGACGCACAACAAATTCCAAGATATGGATGGCTGCCCGGACTCTATATCTGACACATTTGAGGATGCAGACAATGATGGTGTAGATGATCGTGTGGACTCCTGTCCGACCCAGCCGGAGACACTCAATGGCGTGCTTGACTGGGACGGTTGTCCTGATGCATCACCAGTACAGACTTTGTCTGACTCTGATGGGGATGGAATTGCTGACAGGTTCGATGTATGTGTTGACAAGCCTGAAACGTTTAACAGATTTGCTGATGGTGATGGCTGCCCAGACGAGATTCCAACTTTTGGCGCAACTCTGAATGATTTGGACAGGGACGGAGTAAAGGATTCAGACGATACATGTCCAACTGTACCAGAAAGATACAACAAATTCCAAGATGAGGATGGCTGCCCCGACATTCCGCCGTACTCCAGTCGAGCCGATTCTGATCGTGATGGTATAATGGACTCTGTTGATCAATGCGTTACAATGCCGGAGATATACAACAAATTCCAAGATATGGATGGCTGCCCGGACTTTGTGGCATCCAACAAAAACATACCTGACACCGACTCTGATGGGGTGAGCGACTTTGCGGATCGTTGTCCGACCCAACCGGAGACCTTAAACGGCATCTTTGATATGGATGGCTGTCCAGATGGTGATAAAACAATGGACTCTGATGGTGACGGTATTCCAAACTCACTTGATCAGTGTCCATCAGCTGTAGAGACGTACAACAAATTCCAAGATACGGATGGCTGCCCAGATACAATTACTAGCATGTTATCTTTTGATTTTGACGGGGATGGGATTGTCGATCTAGCAGATGATTGTCCGACAAAACCTGAAACTATAAACAAATTCCAAGATGAGGACGGCTGCCCCGACATACATGTGACTGACTCTGATTCTGATGGTATAAGAGACTCACTTGATCAGTGTCCGTCATCTGCAGAGACTTGGAATAGATATTTGGATCATGATGGCTGCCCGGACAGCCCTACAGAGCTTGATCTTGATATGGATGGGATACTAAACGAGTTTGATCAATGTCCATTACTAATGGAGCGGTACAACTCGTTCCAAGATGAGGATGGCTGTCCTGATATACCGCCATATCTTATGACTGTAGATTCTGATTTTGATGGAATTGTAGATGATATTGACGACTGCCCAGCAGTACCTGAGATATACAACAAATTCCAAGATACGGATGGCTGCCCGGACTTTGTGGCATCCAACAAAAACATACCTGACACCGACTCTGATGGTGTGAGCGACTTTGCGGATTCATGCCCAACTCAACCGGAGACCTTCAATGGTGTGCTTGACAGGGACGGGTGTCCGGACGATTATATTCCACTGATTGACAGAGACAATGATGGTTTACCTGATGCGCTAGATGCATGTCCACTGGCTTCTGAGACGTATAACAAATTCCAAGATGATGATGGTTGCCCGGATATTATAATGGAGTCATTTATGGTGGATTCGGACAATGACGGTATTGAGGATGTATCTGACAAGTGCCCGACCAACGCCGAGACATACAACTCATTCCAAGATGAGGATGGCTGTCCAGATACTATCTCCACACAACCAGATGCAGACGGCGATGGTGTTGCAGATATAATGGATCTGTGTCCAGATCAGGATGAGGTATGGAACAAGTATGCAGACATGGATGGTTGCCCCGACAGTGTTCCTGTAGCCAATTCTATATCTGACATGGACGGCGACCAAATCAGCGATGATGAGGATGTGTGCCCCAACGAAAAAGAGACTTGGAACAAATTCCAAGATACGGATGGCTGTCCTGATGTAGTTCCAGAGCAGTCACGATACAAGCATGATTCGGACTTGGATAATATCATCAATGATAAGGATGCATGTCCGTTAGATCCAGAGGACTATGATGGAGATATGGATGATGATGGATGTCCTGACCCATAGGAGTCAAAGACAATGAGAATGTATTATGTATTTCTGTTTATGCTTATCTTGACCATAGGAATGGTGCCTTCATCTGTACTCGCTGATACAAACGACATTGACGGTGATGGTGTCCCAAATGATGTGGACTTGTGCCCAAATTTGCGCGAGGATTATGATCCGCAATATGGTGGTGTTGTAGATGGCTGCCCGGCAGACTTTGTGATGTGGTATGATACTGATGGA
>CAZIHR010000001.1:0-5036 GCA_964538885.1 uncultured Nitrosopumilaceae archaeon | reverse complement strand
GATCTGTTTCCTTTTTTTCCAAGCGTTGTATGCGCGCGATACTTGTGTTTGGCAGAAATTTTATTTTCACACCATATGTTAATTGAGCCGTAATATAGATCTTTTTCATTTACGTCCATTATCAATATCATTTACTATAGTTGTTAGAAAAATTATGACCCGATATCGCGATTATGTATAATCTCTATTATATGACAGACGGACTCTGTCGCGTCCCGGCTGATAGTGCCCGTCATGTTGCAGAACCACTTTTCTGACGGAATTGTCTGCGTGTTTCTGAGGTTCCTGACAGCGGACTCCGCCGTCAGGAACTGACTGCACATCTAAACTAGGATTGCCATCCATTCCTGCAGCCCGTAACACGCGTTGTGCGCAGACGAGAATTCGATGCCGGCGGATTTCATGATGGCTGACAAGACATTTAGTATCCGCGTACCTGCTTCCCAATGGCGCACATGTCCGCCTTTTTCCATATACACATTAGGGAGGGCCGGGATGCCGTCACATGGATCTTTGCATGATCACGGTGGGTGGCATCCGCCAATCACCTGCACTTCCCGCAATTTGGATGCCGTCTGGGGCGCACATTTCCGTCTACTGACTTAGGATTAAACTATTTAAAATCCAAGTAGAATATGCATGTGGTGAGTAAACAGAACGGTGTCAAGCAGCACAACATGATAGAATTAGAATATCTACAAATCATAGATTCAATAGGAAAGATGATGAAATCCATCACATCCAAGAAGAATTCGACAAACACTAGTGAGCATGTGACAAAACCTTTAGATCTAAAGATAGATTTGGAGAACTTTGGACCGGTAAAAAAGGGAACCGTACAACTCAAGCCATTGACTATATTCATAGGGCCTAACAACTCCGGTAAATCCTATGTCTCGGTTCTGCTTCACTCTCTTTTACGTGCATCTAGAAATACTCATCTCGATCCTGAAACGTTGAGTCCTGATCTCGTAAATGATCTTGCCGGTCAATTGCCGAGCGTAACAAGTAAGATGCATATGACAGTACCATCTACAATAACAACAAAAATACATGATATCTGCATGCAAAGTTTTAGCAAAAAAATTGGTGAGCAGTTATCGTATAACTTCAAGTCGGATCTTGAGAAACTGGTCAAGAGGGGAAAAACTTCTATAAGAATAACCCTGTCAAACCAAAATACAGTTAATGTCACAATCAAGAAGAAAGTAAGTGCCAAATCAAGCATGGCAAACAAGAAATTTACGATTAAGCTATTTAACAATGTGTCAAGTAAGCTCGTTCAAGAAAACAAAACTGAGACCATCATCAACATAACACCAAATATGATAACATTTGTGCCGCATATGCTATACAACCATATATGGTCTGTTGTGTTACAACCATCTCTGGACTCACACTACCTTCCAGCAGCCAGATCTGGAATATTGCAAACATACAAAATAATTGCAGCAAGCTTGGTATCCATAAAATCTAGAGCAGAAGACACATTCCCCACTCATACATTAACGGGAACAATAGCTGACTTTGTGTCTGACCTGATCACTATCCCGGAACAGGAAGGTACACTTGCTAATATTGCCAAACAAATGGAGCATGACTTGTTTGCTGGCAGCATCGATCTGCCAAGATCTAGAGACAAGTTCCCAGAGATGACATATACCTCCGATGGGCACCAGATACCAATTCACCGAGCATCTTCCACAATCTCTGAGGTGGCTCCATTATCCATGTACTTGAAATATATTGCAGACAAGGGAGATCTGCTGGTCATTGAGGAACCAGAAGCCCATTTACACCCTATGAACCAATCTAAGATGGCCAAAAACATCGTCAAAATGATCCGCGCTGGACTTAATGTCCTGATCACGACACATAGTGCATATCTTATTGAGCGGCTGGGCCAATACATGGTGGCGGGAATGACAGATTCTAAATCAAGAATCAAGCACAAGTCATACAAGAACGAATACCTGTTGCCTGATGAAGTGTCCCCATACATCTTCAAAAGATCGCAGGGCGGATACCTCATACATGAGATAGAAAAAAACAGTGAATATGGCATATCTCAAGAAGAGTTTATTTCAGTGCTTGAAGATCTCAACGACGAATCAATAACATTGCAAAAGGAATTATTGAAAAAGACCTATGCCGATATCTAAGATTTATAGCCACAATGATGCTAAAAGCAAAACATGTTGTGATAGGGGTTGTCGTCTGCTAATTGATGTGAAACAAGAACCTGTCATATTCAAGGGGGAGAAACTTGTGCGTCAAATCAAGATTTGTGATTGTATCATAATCCAAGAAAACACACATATTGTAATGGCAGAATTAAAAAGCAGTTCTCTAAACGTACCAGATATAGTAGAAAAACTAACAAACGGTGGAAAACAAGCTCTAAAGATTGCTACTGATATGGACATAAGTAATCCTCATCTTTATTTTATTCTACTTGCAAAAAAATATAGCAACTACGCTGCAGCCGGTAGACTCTGCCATGAAAGAGTGAATATAAAAAATAAAAAATACCGCATCCATCGCCACGTATGTGGGGCATCTTTTCAAAAAATTTTTACTAAAATTGCATCCAGCACCTGACATTTCCAACTATAGCTAAAAGCAAAAAGTTCATGAGGTATAGCAACGCTGGCGTTGTATGAACTAAAGCGTATGCGTAATCACCTACAAAATTTGTCTAAATAAAGACACACATAACATATGTGCAAAATTGAACAACCATCACACCATACCATATGATTCAAAGTTACAAAAACAAAAAAATTGTGTGCAGTCTTATATATCAAAGAGCTCATGCATAATCACCTAGAAAAATTATCCCAATCAAAAATTATCCAATTTACGCATGAATTTGCATGGTTTTTACCAGAAAAAATTTTGGTCGGCGATTACGCATAATCTCTATGGTGTAAAAGAGATGTTTACTGTTGTAAATTTAGCTGTGGTTACAATTTGTGTGGAGTTTATTTTATTTTCTCTAGAACGGAGATTTTTTCAGTTTAATTGGCAAGGTAAAAATGTTATATTCTTAAAAGAATATAATTATTCAAATTTGATATTGAATTTCTAGAAGACTGAAAATTTCAGGGAAAAAATTACATAATTTTACTTTGAGCAGGGCCGTTGGCATATTTATCCAACCCACTTTTTTTAGGTGTCCACTCTTTTGGCTCAAACTCTTTTGGTAGTTTGGAAATTAATTTGTCTGATTGCACACCAACATAAATCAGCCGTTCTATTAATGGTATGATATCTATTGGAGTTTCATCAATTTTTGTAGAATCATTAATTATGCCGCTCTCTTTGTCTTTTTTTATTTTGTATCTGTCTATTGCCCATTCCAATGGGGTTCTGCCATTGACTTTGTAATTTGTTTGGGGGATATTTTCAAATGCTAGTTTGCCATTGATTTTTAATTTGGTAGAATCGTTCATGCTTCTACCAGTTGTTTTATCTTTTGTTCTAGCAAATGCCATCTTTTGATATTCTCCGAATTCTTCTTTTGGTCTGCCTAAATCATATCTTGGACCAGTTTCCCATGAGAGGTGCAGATCTGCCAGATTCCTGCCAATCTTTGAAAAGCTATGAAAGTCTGGTGCCATTGGGATGTGAGGCAGTTCCCTAGTTAGATTATTTGCATATTTTTTGCGGTATTCGGGGTGGTGCAAAATGCCATAGGTATAGTAGAAGATGTCCTCTTTTGAGATTGTATTATCTTTGTAAAATGTTTGGTATTCATTTAGGGCATAGTCTGTGATGTTGTCTATCATTTCATCACCTTCATTGGAAATACTTGGCCGTGATGAATTACTTCCAAGTCTGGTGTTATGTCCGTTATGAAGACTGAGAATTCTCCCTGAATTTTGTATGGTACTATAATTGCCAGATTCCCCCCCTACTGCCTTTCTGCCTGTACCTTCATCGGAAATACTTGGGTTGGGCTTACTGAATTTAGATCTGGAATCAAATCTGTTATGAAGACTGAGAACCCTGTTGGGTTCTTGTATGACACTATTATGCACAGATTGCGCGGCTCTCTCTCTCACTTTGAAGTCCTTATTTTTAATTTTCATGGGGAAGGCTTGGCCATTTTTGTTTAGTTGTATGTCGGGTGTTTTGTCAGTTATGACTGCAGAGAATTCTACATCCGCATGGTATGGTACCGAAATCACTTGGTTTTTGGTGTCGTTTTCTGGGAAGAATTTTGGGATTAGATACCTTGCAGAATTATATGCCTCATCAAAATATAACATTTGATTAAAAAATGGCCGGTATAAAGCATGTCTGATTTTGTTTTTATTAAAGATGGGTTTTGTAATGCTTCGTTTTAAGGCATGTAATAACTCTGCCGTCCATTTTGCTTTTTTGGGATCGAATGTGGGATTATCTAGGTTCTGAGAATTGCAATAATCAATATGACGTTTCATGTTTTTTGCCAATTCTTTTTGTGATGAATTATACACCCAAACATCACGACTTGTGCCCACACCTCTGGAATATTCCCCAAACACAGCATTACCCTTACCTGCCTTTGCGTCTTTGCTGCCCATTGGTAAATAATCACGAAATTCATCATGTCTTTGGTCCAGCCAGTCATGATGCTTATCAGGCAGTATTATTTGCCAGTCTGAGATGCCGTTGATGGAACTAAATTCTTTGACCTTTGCTCGTTTATCAGGTCCACTATAGTCTGCTTTTGTCAATGCAGTATAATGTATAGTATGTTTTTTCTTGTTGGGATTTTTCACTAGAATGATAATAGCTATCTGAGTAGTTGTACCGCCTGTACTGACTCCTGAATATTCAAAGATGTTGCGTCCATGTCCTTCAACACCCTTTTTCCCCAAAAGATCAAATACCCACACGTCCGTAAATTCATCTTGGAAACAGGCGCGCACGCCAGCTGCAGCTTCAGAATTTATGAAACTACCATTTGTGACAAACCCGATAATGCCCGACTCTCCTATCCTATCTGATGCCCAGCGTATTGATCTAATGTAGGAATCGTATAATGC